>JAKPSR010000021.1 GCA_029571425.1 Spirochaetota bacterium
GATGCCCCGCCCGGGGCGCCAGCCCTGGCTGCCCCCAGGCGCTCGATCTCGCCGAAGATCCATGGTCGCGTTATCGCCCCGCGCCCAACCATGATGCCAGCGCAGGGATAGCGCGTGGCAAGGTCGATCGCGGCCCGCGCGGTCAGCGCGTCACCGTTACCGTAGACCGGCACATCGAGGTCCGCCGCGAGGCGCGCGACGAAATCCCAACGCGCGGGGCGAGCGTACTTCTCGCGTCGCTCGCGCGGATGCAGGGTCAAGAGCTCGGCGCCCTCGCCGACGAGGGCGCGTGTAAACGAGAGGAGGCGCGCGTAGTCCGCGTCGGGACCGAGACGGAGCTTGACGCTGAGCCTAAGCCGGTCGCCGATCGCGCGCCTCGTCGCCCGGACGAGGGAGGTTACCTCGGCGATAGGCCGCTCCATCCAGGCGACCCCGGCGCCGCGCCGCGCGATGTCGGGGGCGGCGCAGCCCATGTTAAGGTCGACGCCGATCCCGCGGCCGGTCGTCTCGCCCGCGGCGAGCATGGAGGCTGCCCGCGCGATCGGACCCTCGTCCGCGCCGGTCAGTTGCCATACCATCCGTTCGGGACAGGGTTCCGCGCGGACGTACCAAGGCTCGAAGGGACCGCCCGCGACGAAAGACGGGGCGTGGATCATCTCGGAGAAGTATTCCTCCGGGTCGCCCCAGCGGTGTATCAACATGCGAAGGGCCTCATGGCTTAGGGTCGCCATCGGCGCGAGGGCGCGTATCATAGCGCGGATTATAGGCCGTCCGCGCGGTTGTGCAAAGGCCCGGTCCCGCGTATACTGCGCGTATATGGAGGCTCGCATGAAAGCGCACAAGATCAACGATACCGTCTACGCCGTCCACGCGGACGTCCACACCACCGCGCGGTTCGAGGGGATATGGCCCATCCCGCACGGGGTCACCCTCAACTCCTACGTCGTCAAGGGGGCGAAGACCGCCCTGATCGACCTCGCCAAGGACTGGGCGGGATCGATCGATCAGTTCGAAAGCCAGCTCGCCTCGGTCGGCGTCTCCTTCGAGTCCATCGACTACCTCGTCCTCAACCATCTCGAACCCGACCACACCGCTTTCACCCTCGAGCTCCGAAGGCGCAACCCCCGCGTCGAGATACTCTCGACCCCGAAGGGCATCGCCCTCGTCCGTAACTTCTTTAAGATTACCGAAGGCCTCCGCGAGGTGAAGACCGGCGATACCCTCGACCTCGGCGCGGGGAAGGTCCTCGAGTTCTTCGAGACCCCGAACATCCACTGGCCGGAGACGATGATGAGCTTCGACCGCGCGGACGGGATACTCTTCTCCTGCGACGGCTTTGGTTCCTACGGCGCGCTCGGGGAGCGCGTTTTCGACGACGAGTTCTCCGCCGACGAGCACGCCTTCTACGAGGGCGAGTCCCTACGCTACTACGCGAACATCGTCGCGAGCTTCTCGTCGTTCGTGACGAAGGCGCTCGACAAGCTCGGCTCCCTGCCCGTGAAGGTCGTCGCCCCGAGTCACGGCATCGTGTGGCGAAAGAACCCGCTCGAGATCGTGCGCCGCTACGCGCGTTACGCCGGGTACAACACCGGCGCGCCGTGCGAGCGGGAGGTATGCGTGATCTGGGGATCGATGTACGGCTATACCAAGGCGGGTCTCGACGCCGTGATCCGGGGGATCGAGGCCGAGGGCGTCCCCTACGTCGCCCACCAAGTCCCCGACGTCGACGCGTCCTTCGTCCTCGCGGCGGCCTACCGCGCGGCGGGCCTGGTCCTCGCGATGCCTACCTATGAGTACAAGATGTTCCCGCCGATGGCGCACGTCCTCGACCTTTTCGAGCGAAAGCACTTCGTCGGGAAGAAGGCCCTCCGAATCGGGAGCTGGGGCTGGGTCGGCGGCGCGAAGAAGGAATACGA
>JAKPSR010000287.1 GCA_029571425.1 Spirochaetota bacterium
CGGGCATCGACGGGATCGAGACGATCGCCCGCGTGCATGATCGCTTCCCCGATACGGTGTTCATCCTCTCGACGGCGTACGAGCGGTTCGACCTCGCCCAGCGCGCCATCCCGCTCGGCGTCTTCGCCTACCTCGTCAAGCCAGTCACCAAGAAGCTGTTCACGGAGACGCTTGAGGACGCGCGCGCGCATCTTGACCGCAGGCGCAAGGAGCGGCCCGTCCTCTCGCCGGACGCCCGTGAGCGCGAGTTCCTCCGCGACGCGGTCTGGGCCCCGATGTCCGAGGCCGATTGGGAACGGCACCGCGCCGAGCTCGGCATTCCGTCCGACCGGGCGCTCGTCGCATTCGTCGAGCTGGAGCGCGAGAACTCAGGGCTCTTCGAGGCGATCAACCGGCGCATCTCCTTCAAGCATCGCTTCCTCTTCTCGTTCCACCTGCACCTCGGGATGTACCTCTTCGTCGAGGGCGCCGAGCCCGCCGCGGTCGAGGAGGCGCTCGCGGCGGCGATAGCCGAGACGGCGACCGAGGGAACCTTCTCTGTCCTCGCGGCGGGCCCGATCCGCCGCGGGCCCGCGCTTCACGAATCCTGCGAGGCCGCCCTCGCTTCCTTGCGAGAACGTCGCGAGCGCGCGGGCGCCAGGATCCGCGAGCGGCTTAAGGTGATCGAGATACGGAGGAAGATCGGCCTCTCGGGCGATAGCGAGATCGACACCCTCTTCCGCTCGTATTGGGAAGAGGTCTTCTCTACCTGCGAGCCGGAGGTCGCCCGCGCCAAGATGATTGTTCTCTTTTCCCTCCTTCTTGACGACGCGACCGGGTGCTACGGGCGCCACACCGACGAGCCGCCGCCGCTCGATCCCGCCGTCGAGATATCGGGCTTGCGCGACCAGGCCGAGTGGGAGCGCTGGTGCGCTCCCGCGTTCGCCCTCGTTCGATCTTTATCACGCCGCGCGCACAACCGCAGGATGCCGGCCCCGCTTACCAAGGCCCTATCGTTCGTCGACGCGCATTTCGCCGAGCCTATCCAGCTGACGACGGCGGCGGACGCGGCGCAGGTCTCGCCCGCCTACCTGAGCAGGCTGTTCAGCGAGCACATGGGGACGAGCTTCGTCGACTACCTGACCGTGCTTCGCGTCGAGCGCGCCGAGAGGCTCCTGCACGAGGGGGCAATGAGCGTTAAGGAAGTTTCCTTCGCGGTCGGGTACCAGGACCCGAACTACTTCAGCAAGATATTCCGCAAGGTCGTGGGGATGTCCCCGTCGCTCTACGCGGAGAGGAGTTGAGGATGAGCGTGAATCGAATGCGGGCCGCCGCCGGCGCCCTTGCCCTCGCGTGCCTCGTCGCCGGCGTCGCCTTCGGGCTTTCGGGCTGCCGAGCGCGGAAGGGCGCGCGGGACAAGGTGGTCATCGGCTTCTCGATCGCGACGGACACCTTCATCATCGAGCGGTGGAACAAGGACATAAAGATATTCAGCGACGCGGCGCGTGAGCTCGGCGCCGAGGTGATCGTGCAGATGTCGGCGGGAGGCACCGCCGAGCAGATCGCCCAAATCAACTTTCTTTTGGCTCGCGACATCGACGTCCTGGTCGTCGTCGCCCACGACACCGAGATGCTCTCGGGAGTCGTCAAGAAGGCGCGCGACGCGCGCATACCGGTCGTCGCGTACGACCGGCTGATCATGGGCGTGCCGATCGACGCGTATGTCTCATTCGATAACCGCGAGGTCGGCCGCCTCTTCGGCGCGGTCCTGCTCGCCTCGGTCCCGCGCGGAAGGTACCTTATCGTCAACGGCTCGGTGCGCGACAACAACAGCTACGAGGTGAACGCCGGTCTTAAGAGCATGATCGACCCTGCTGTCGCCAGGAAGGAAATACGCGTCGTCGACGAGATATGGCTTGAGGAGTGGAGCTCGGACGAGGCTCTCGAGAAGATAGGCGCGGTTCTCGAGCGCACTACCGACATCGACGCGATATCCTGCGCGAACGACCAAATCGCGAACGCCGCCATTCAGCTTTTGGCGGAGCGGCAGCTCGCGGGTAAGGTCGCCGTCGTCGGCCAGGACGCCGATATCCTATCCTGCCAGCACGTCATCGAGGGGACCCAGCTGATGACGGTGTACAAGCCGATCGCCCGGCTCGCCCAACGGGCCGCCGAGATCGCCGTGCAGGTCGCGCGCGGCCAGGTCCCCACCCCCGACTTCGAGGTGGACAATAAAAGCGGCGCGATGATTCCCTTCTATATGGAAGATCCTATGGCCGTTTTCCGCGAGAACATGGATGAGACGGTGATTCGCGACGGGTTTCACTCGGCCGAGGACGTGTATCGCGGCGGAGTCCTTCGACCGGTAAGAAATTGACATAAAGATTTTACCCGTTCCGCCCCGTATTGGTCAAAAAACAGTCCCGCTTTTTCCCTATTAATGTCAAATCTTTACGCTTTCCCGTTTGGGATTCTGGGTGCATACTAAGTGCACAAGTTTCCCTAGGAGGAGAATGTATGAAGAAATTTCTGACTGTGTTGGTGCTGGTTCTCGTCGCCGCGAGCGTGCTCGTTGCCGCGCCGAAGAAGAAAGGTAAAGCCGGTATGATCGGCCTCGCCATGCCCGAGACTCACGTCGAGCGCTGGCAGAAGGACGGCGCGGCGCTGCTCGCCGATGCCACCGCGAAGGGCTATAAGGCCGAAGTCGCCTACGGCGATGCCGACCAGGGCAAGCAGAATCAGCAGATCCAGGACTTCCTGACGAAGGGTGCCAAGCTCCTGGTCATCGGCTCGGTGAACGAGGGTGTCGTGTCGGCCGTTGCTGACGCTGCCCGCGACGGCGCGATCGTCATTGCGTACGACCGCCTGATCACCGGCTCGAAGGACTATGACTACTACATCACCTTCGACAACTACAAGGTCGGTCAGTTCCAGGGCAAGGCCATCGAGGCCGCCCTTAACCTCGCCGCCGCCACCAAGGCCGCCCCGAAGAAGATCGCCCTCTTTGCCGGTTCCCCGACCGACAACAACGCGAAGGTGTTCTTTGATGGCGCCATCGACGTCCTCCGCCCCTACGTGGAGAAGGGCTCGCTCGTCATCGTCGGCCCCGCGCCGCTGAAGTCCTCCGACGCCGCGTTCACCAAGATCACCACCGAGAACTGGCGCGCTGATATCGCCAAGGCCCGCATGGAGAACCTGCTGAACAACGATGCGAAGAAGGTCGTCCTCGACGCCATTCTCGCCCCGAACGACACCCTCGCCCGCGCGATCATCGAGGCTTGCGCCTCCGACGCGAAGTACGCGAAGAAGCTCCCCGTCGTCACCGGCCAGGACGGTGAAGTTGCCTCCATCGCCGCCATCCGCGACGGGAAGCAGAACATGACCGTCTTCAAGGACACCCGCAAGCTCGCCGCCGCTACCATCGAGCTCGCCGACGCGCTCCTGAAGGGCCAGACCCCCTCGATCGCTGGCGCCCGCCTCGACACCACCTCGTACGATACCGGCAAGAAGAAGGTCAAGGCCTATCTTCTCGAGCCCGTTATCGTCAACAAGGACAACTACAAGGCTGTCATGATCGATTCCGGCTACTACAAAGAGAGCGACATAAAGTAAGGTCGCCCCTCACCCGCGGCCCGGCCCGAACCCCGAAAAGGGGGCGGGCCGGGTCCGCTTGAGCGCGCACGTCGCGCAGGACTGGAAAGTGAGCGAATACATACTGGAAATCCAAAACCTAACCAAGGAATTCCCCGGCGTCCGCGCCCTCGACTCCGTCAACCTAAAGGTGCGGAAGGGCGAGATCCACTCCCTGTGCGGGGAGAACGGCGCGGGAAAGTCCACGCTGATGAGCGTCATCAGCGGCGTCTACCCGAAGGGTAGCTACTCGGGGAAGGTGTTCTACAAGGGCAAGGAAACGCATTACGCGAGCGTCCGCGATAGCGAGAAGGAAGGTCTCGCCATCATCCATCAGGAGCTCGCCCTCAGCCCGTACCTCTCCATTTACGAGAACATCTTCCTGGGGCACATGAAGACGACCGTCGGCGTCATCAACTGGGATAAATACATCGTCGAATCGAAGAAATACCTCGACCAAGTCGGCCTTAGGGAAAACCCGGCCACCATCGTCAGCAAGCTCGGCGTCGGCAAGCAGCAGCTCGTCGAGATCGCGCGGGCCCTGTCGAAGAAGGTCGAGCTCCTGATCCTCGACGAGCCGACCTCGTCGCTGAACGACGACGAGAGCGAAAAGCTCCTCAATCTCATCATTGAGCTGAAGAAGCAGGGGATTACCTCGATCATGATCTCGCACAAACTCGGCGAGGTCCTGAAGATCGCGGACACGGTGACGATCCTCCGCGACGGGAGGACGATCTCCTCCTACGACGTCAAGAAGGACAACCTTACCCAGCAGATGATCATCAAGGACATGGTCGGCCGCGAGCTGGGCATCAAGATAGAGAAGCACACCTCCGAGATCGGCGAGACGATCATGGAGGTCAAGGACTGGACCGTCTACCATCCC
>JAKPSR010000335.1 GCA_029571425.1 Spirochaetota bacterium
AGTAGTCCGCCTTCCCCGCCCGCTTAACCGCGCGCTGGACGGCGCCCAGCCCGCAGTTGTAGGCTGCGAGGGCGAGGTACCAGTCGCCGAGGTAGGCGTAGTTCTCCTTGAGCTTCCGCAGCGCCGCGTCCGTCGATATCCAGGGGTCCCGGCGCTCATCGACCCAGTCGGTGATGCGAATGCCGAACCCTCCGACGCTGTTCCGCATGAACTGCCAGATACCGGTAGCGCCCGAACGCGACACCGCCGAGACGGAGTACCCAGACTCGATGACGGGAAGGAAAAGCAGGCTTTCGGGTAAGGACTCCGTCCTGATGCGGTCGAGTATAAAGTCGCGGTAGGGCGCCGACCGGCGCATCACGGCGGCGAGGTACTTAAGCCCGTCGGGCGAGGTGTATTGCTCGTGGTATCGCTTGACGAGGGGGACGTCGGGAATCTCGATGCCGACCTCGAGGTGGGGCGGCGGGATCGGCTCGGCACTGACCGACGCCGTAGCGTCGGCCGCTGCCACGCTTGGGGCGTCCTTAGCATCAGGGGCTTCCGCGGCCGAAAGGGGCGCGAGGAATACTGCCGCGAGGATGACGCATTGCGCGGCGCAACGCGCCCCGCAAAGCACTGCGCGTTGCGCATGGCGGCTCATAGTTTCTCCCCGTAATAGATGCCGGCCCACTCCCATCGCCCGTGGATCTCCGGGTCGGCGGGGAAGTTAACCTTGCGGAAGTAGAGGTACCAGGTGGACACGTACTGATTCCATCCCGTGGTCCTAAGATACGCCTCGTGCGGGTTCGACGAGGCGTCGAGCGTCTCGTTGCAGCGGATGCGGTTCCCGCCCATAAAGTCGCCCATCTGGAAGTCGGCCTCGGCGTTGTTGTCGCTCGCCTCCTGCTTCCAGGACATCGCGAAGAAGTTCACCTTCGCGCGGTAGCGATCGAGCGCGCGGTAGTCATAGTTGGCGATCGCCGCGCGTATCGCGGCGACGAGCTCGTCGAGGGTCTCGAAGGTCCAATCCTTCGACGAGGTGTTGTAGTCGACGAGTTTCTTCGCGTACTCGTAGGCGTCGGGCACGCCGGGTATCTGGATATCGTAACGCCCGTAACCAAGGAACTGCACGTAGGTTTGAATGGCAAGCTCCCATTCGCCGAGCCGCTCGTACGAGCGCGCGAGCATGAAATACGACCTGCCGAGGTCGATCTCGCCCGCGAAGCGGGTGATCAGGGCGCTGTAGTAGGTTACCTGCTGCTCGGGGGATTCCGTGATCTTGATCAGGTTCTCGAGGCACGCCTTGTGGATCGATTCCCCCTTGATCTCGAGGTCGGGATATTTCGTGAGTATGCGCTCGAAATAGTACTCGGCCATCCGGGGCGCGCTCTCGGCCAGGTAGGCGTGGGCGACCATTAAAAGCCAGTAGGCGTTGTACGGGTCGTCGGGGTTTTCCTCGACGGCCGAGGTGAGGAAGACGACCACGCTGGACGGACGGCGGGCGGCGAGAAGGTTTCCGGCGATCCGGTTCATCAGGACGAATCGGTTTTCGACGTCTCCCTTCCCGCGGTCGAGAAGGCGGAGTAACTCGCGCTGTTCCGCGTCGCGTTCCCCAAGGCCCGCGAGAAGGTACGCCCGGCCGTCCGAGGGGCCGAACGTGAGCCAGATGGCGCCCGCGCAGGCGACGGCGAGCGCCGCGACAAGGGCGAAAACGAGGTTTTTTGGCACGGCCGCATGATAGCACGCGCTGATTCGTATTGGCAAGAAGGACCGAAGTAGGCTACAATACGATGGAAGGGAGGAAGGATGGGCACCACGTCGCGATTGAAGAAATGGCTCCTCCGCCTCTCCGCCGTCGCGGTTCCCCTTTGGATGGGGATCGTCGTGGTCGTCGTGACCATCCTCTTGGTGTTCGACTTGCCGATTCCTCTTCCTCCCCTGTATCTCGCTTCGCTGTTCGCGTGCGCCTTGGCGTGGTTTTTCGGCGGCAAACTCAAGGGCCGTCCGCGTTTCGTGTTTTTCGGCAGCTTTTTGGGCCTCCTCGGCGTTTTCCTGCTGGCGCTCGACCTTGGCCTCGTCCCGATCCCGCTCAAATCCTCATGGCCGATCCTGCTCTTTTTCATCTCCGTGGCCCTCGTCGCCGCCGGGCTTTCCCATTACCGGCGCGCGCACCCGATTTTCCTCGTGCCCGCCCTCGCGTTCTCCGCGCTTGCCTTCATCTTCCTTCTTTTTTCCACCCACGTGATCCAGGACTCGATCGCCACGTCGGCGCAGTGGTGGTTTCCCGTCTTCTTCCTGCCCCCGCTGATCGCGGTGGCGCTCTGGGTCGTGCAACGGGTGGCCGGCCGCCGGAAGCGGCCGGCAAGATGATCGCCCTCCGGGGCGGGTCGGCTCGCAGCCGATCATCCCGCCGCGTCGGGGCTGTCTCGCGCGTCGCCTGTCTCGCTCCCCTGGCCTTGCTCATCCTCGTCATTTCGCTGTCTTCCTGCGAGAGCATCCCCGCTCCCGTTCCCGAACCCGAGGTAACGGTGACGGACGCCGCCCTCGCCTCTGGCTCCGGTACGGCCCTCGCCGTGCCGACGAAGGACGAGCTTAAGCGAAACGCCCTCGACGCCCGGGTCCTCCGCGACTTGGAGCGGGGTTCCCCGGCGAGCATTCGCGCCGCCGTCGAGGCGGTGAACGCCGACGCGCGCGGGATGACCGACCAAAACCGAGTGGCCCTCGCCCTTGCCGCCGAGATGATGCGGGTTCTTTATCCGCTCGAGCCCGTCACCTGGCCGGTGCCGTCGCCGCCGGAATCCGCGCCCTACATCGGCGCGATCCGCTCCGCCCAGCTCGGCCTTTTCGCCCCCGAGTCCGGTACCGCCGACTTCCTTTCCCTCGTCCTTCCCGCCCTCGTCGTCGCGGTTAAGCCCGGTCTCGGCGATTACTCAGACGGCGTGACGCGCAACCTCGAGAAGGCCGCCGCCATCGGGCGGGACTCCGTCCTCGTGCCCTACCTGCAAGGCCTCGTCGCCCTCCGATCCGGCCGCGCCGAGGCCGCCGCGACCCTGTTCCGCAAGGCGGCCGACCTTGACGCCTCCGCGTACCCGGCCCAGTACGAATACGGCCGACTCCTCCTCGCGCGCGGGGACGGGGAGGGCGCCTACAAGCTCGCCGTCTCCCTCGCATCCCGGTACCCGACCCATCTCCCGTTCGCCGAGCTGGCCGCCGATTCGGCCTTCGGCCTGGGAGACTGGGACCGCGCCGATCCCCACGTTTCCCGGATACTGAAGGAAGCGCCGAACAACGCCCGCTTCCTGCTGATGCGCGCCCGCATTCAGGTCGAGCGGAAGGAATACCTCAAGGCGAACGCCCTTCTCGATGCCTACGCGACGGTCAATAAGACCGACAAGACCTACCTCCTCCTTCGCTCGCGGGTTATCCGCGAATGGAACCGCAATCTTTCCTCGGCCCTGGTTCTGTTGCAGGAAGCCCAACGCCTCTACCCGGACGATAGCGAGGTCTTGCTCGTCTCGGCCGAGGTATGCTTCCAAACCGGCCAGCGGATCAACCAGCTTTCCGGCCGCGATTTCGTCAACCTCGCGCTGCAAAAGAACCCGTCGAATCGGCAAGCCCTGATCCTGCTGACCCGCGACCTCGTCGCCTCCCGCGAATGGGCGCCCGCCCTCGCGCGTGCCGAGCAGCTCGCGAGCTCCTATCCCTCGGAGGAAACCCGCGCCCTCCTTGCCCGCGCCGCGCTCGGCTCGGGGCAAACCGCCCGGGCGGTCTCCGTCGCCCGCTCGCTCTACGCGGTCCCGTCCCCGTCGGACGAGGTCGTCGCCCTCTATCTCGAGGCCCTCGTCGTCTCCGGCGACCGCGAGGGCGCGCGAGCCCTCCTTTCCTCGCGCATGGCGACCGCGACGAGCTCCCTTAAGGGCGTTCTCTACTATTACGAAAGCCGGCTTGCCGAGGACGACGACGCCCGGCTTTCCGCCCTCCGTTCCAGCCTTCTTGCCGATCCCCGCAACCGGGACGCGTTGTACGCAATGTACGAGTGGTACTACAGACGATCCGACTATCGCAAAGCCCAGTACTACCTCAAGCAGGTCGTCGCCCTTGATCCGGGTAATCGCGCCTACGCGAAGCTCCAGACTGAGCTCGACGAATTGCTTGCCCGCCAGTAAAAAAGCCCGTATACTTACCGTATGCCCGCGCGCGGGACCTAAGGAGGAGAATACTATGACCAAATACGTCTGCGACCTGTGCGGATACGTCTATGACCCGGCAGTCGGCGATCCCGACAACGGGGTGAAGCCGGGTACCGCGTTCGAGGACCTTCCGGACGACTGGGTATGCCCGGTGTGCGGCGCCGGAAAAGACAGCTTCTCCGAGGAGTGAGGATGGCCGCGAAAATAACCCGCGCTGACGCCTTGTTCACGATCGGGTACGACGGCAGCACGGCCTTGGTCGACCGCGCGGCGCGCGCCCAGTTCGGCTCGTTGGGCACGCGGGAGCTCGCCGAACGCGGGCTCTATCGGGCGGCGGCCGCGTCCGCGATTCGGTCGGGCGATCCCGCCGAGCTCGCGCTCGTCGCCGACGCGTATAATCGTGCGTCCGGTGGGTCATACCGCCCCGACGCCCTTGCTCGGCTTTTCGGGGTCGGCGAGGTCGTGGCGCAGCGCGTGCTCGCCCTCTAGGCGCGGCGCGGCGCGATCGGAGGGCCCTTCGGGGCCCTTCTTTTTTTCGCCTTGACTGCCATTCGGCGAGTATGGTACTTTCTAAGGAGTTTATTTTCGAAGGAAGTATCCTCTATGAATCTCTTTCCCGTTTTCCAAACGAGCCCCGCCCAGGGATCCAACTCCTACATGATGATCGTCATGTTCGGGGCCATTTTCGTCATCATGTACTTCTTCATCATCCGCCCGCAGAACAAGAAGCAGAAGGAGACCGAGAAGATGGTCGCCGCCCTCAAGAAGGGCGATCGCGTGATCACCATCGGCGGCGTCCACGGGGTTATCTCCTCGACGAAGGAGCAGTCCGTGATCGTGAAGGTCGACGATAACTGCAAGATCGAGTTTAGCCGTTCGGCGATCGCGTCCGTGGTCGCCGAGGACAAGGCGAAGGCCGACGAGAAAGCCAAGGAAGAGGCTTAAGGCGAAAGCCTGGCCCATCCACCCTAACCCGGAGAAAGTTTATGAGCAAACGCAGCCGATTCGCACTTATCCTGGTGGTCCTCGCGGTATGCTTCGCGTTCCTGTGGCCCTCCATTAAGTGGTACTTCCTGACCCCGAAGGAGGACCAAGCCCTCGCGCTCGGTTCCCGCGAGAAGATCAAGGATTTCTCGCACAACATGGCCGTCGCCGACCTCAAGACCCTGATGGACGACGCGCGCGCCGACCGCCAGGGGGCCGTCGACGCCCGCTACGCGACCCTCGCGAAGGAAGCCGCCCGGAACTACCGCGCGGCCAAGAAGCCGGTGCCGGAAACCTGGACCGCGCGCGCCCTCGCCGCCGCCTTCTCGAACGAGGCCGACGCCCTCGCCGTCCTCGAGAACGGCTACCGCAATCGCATCCTGGCCATCAAGAAGACCCAATCATCAGCGGTTAAGCTCGGCCTCGACCTTTCAGGCGGCATGAGCATCATCATCAAGGCCGACCTCGACGCCGCGGCCGCTACCCAAAAGGACGCGAGCGCAAACGCCGAGGCCTTCCGCGCCGACGCCATGGCGCAGGCGATGGAGACCCTGAACAGCCGCATCGACCAGTTCGGCCTCTCCGAGCCGGTGATCCGCCAGCAGGGCGAGGACCGGATCTACATCGAGATGCCGGGCGCCGCCGACTCCGACCGCATCAACTCGATCATCATGGGTAAGGGCATGCTCGCCTTCCACATGGTCGACTCCGACGCGACCGCGGCCTTCGAGTCCTTCTATCGCATGAACCCCACGCGCACCTTCGACGCCGAGTACAAGCTGCTCGACCCGTCGATCATCCCGGCCGACACGATGGTCCTCGGTTCCTACCGCAAGGACGACTACGGCCTCGACGAGCGCATCGGCTTCCTCGTCGTCAAGCGCGAGCCCGGCCTCGAGGGCAAGCACATCCAGAGCGCGGAGACCCGCCGCGACGAGATGGGCCGCCCCGTCGTCAACTTCGTCCTCGACGGCGAGGGGTCGAAGATATTCGCCGAGCTCACCACGAACAACGTCAAGAAGAGCATGGCGATCGTCTCCGACGGTAAGATAAAGTCGCACGCCATCATCAACGAGCCGATCCCGAGCGGCCAAGTCCAGCTCTCCGGCTTCTCGGCCGAGGAAGGCGAGAACATAAAGGCCGTCCTCCGCACCGCTTGGCTCAACGTCCCGCTCCAGCTCGAGAACCAGCAGGTAATCGGCGCGAGCATGGGCGAGGAATCGATCAGGCAGGGCCTTTGGGCCGTTACCGTCGGCCTCGCGGCGGTCTTCGTCTTCATGCTTCTCTACTACCGCGGCGCCGGCGTGAACGCCATCGTCGCCCAGGTCCTGAACTTCTATATCATGTTCAGCGTCCTCTCGGCGCTTAAGCTTACCCTTTCCCTCTCGAGCATCGCGGGCATGATCCTGACGATCGGCATGGCGGTCGACGCCAACGTCGTCATCTTCGAGCGCATCAAGGACGAGCTGAGGCTCAAGAAGGGAAGGGCGGCCTCCATCGCGGCGGGCTTCGACCACGCCTTCTGGGCGATCATGGACTCGAATATCACGACCTTCATCGCGGCTGCCTTCCTCTCCCAGCTCGGGACGGGATCGATCAAGGGCTTCGCCTACAGCCTCGCGATCGGCGTCGTGTCCTCGGTCTTCACCGCCCTCGTGGTGTCGCACCTCATCTTCGACTTCGGCACCGACACGCTGAAGAGCAAGCGCATGAGCATCAGCTGGAGGGTCAAGTAAATGAAGAAGGTCATCAAGTTCAGCCGGGTCTTCCTCCCGATGGTGGTCATGAGCTCGGCGCTCATCGCGCTCGGGCTCGTCGGGTACTTCGTCAAGGGGCTTAACCTCGGCATCGACTTCCAGGCCGGCCTCATCGAGAAGGTGCGCCTCGCGCCCACCGCCTTTGAGCTTACCTACGCGGGCGAGAAGTCGGTCACCGTGTCCCTCTCGTCGTCTCAGATCGACCTCGTCTCGACGGGCGTCGCCTCCGACAACCAGACGTTCAGCTTCCCCTTCGCCCAGTACGCGACCGTCGGCGACCTCTCCTCGGCCCTGGCCTCGGTCCCGGGCGTTTCCGTCGTGACCCTCGCCCCGGCCTCGGCACCCGCGAAGGGCATCTTCGCGAACGCCGACGGGCAGGCGCGGCTTTCCGCCGAGGCTTATCGGCTCCACTATCTCCCCGCCGACGCGGCCGCGATCGGCGCCGACCAGGTGCGCGCGGCAATCTCCTCATTCCCCGAGGCTTCCGTGCAAGCCATCGGCGCGCCGGCCGATCGGCTCTTCCAGATCCGCTTAAGCGACGACGGCGCCGACTCCGAGGCAAGCAAGACCCTTCGGACGAACCTCAACGCGGCCCTCGCCGCCGCCTTCGGCGCGGACAACGTCGCCGTCGTCAGCGCGGACTTCGTCGGCTCGCGGTTCTCCAAGAGCCTGGCGAGCCAGGCGTTCTGGCTCGTCGCCGCGACCCTCGTGCTGATCTGGGTCTACTGCGCCATCCGCTTCCGCTGGGACTTCGCGGTGGGCGGCGTCCTCGCCATCGTGCACGACGCCCTCATCATGGTCGCCTTCATCGTGTGGACCCGCATGCAGTTCAACTCGACGACGATCGCCGCGATCCTGACGATCCTCGGTTACTCGATCAACGACACCGTCGTCATCTTCGACCGCATCCGCGAGAACATGCGCCTTCGCCCCGAGCTCAACATCACCGAGATCCTCGACCTCTCGCAGACCGAGATCCTCGGGCGCACGATCATCACGACCGTCACCACGATGCTCGCCGTCCTCTCGCTCTATGTCTTCACGACGGGTGACATGAAGGACTTCGCGCTCGCCCTCCTCGTCGGCATGACGAGCGGCGTCTACTCCACGATCTACATCGCGAGCGCCTTCATCAGCTTCGCGAGCCGCTTCCGCAAGGACAAGGGCATCTCGAAGGAGAAGGCGAAGCCCGTTCGCCTCGCCGAGGAACAGGTGTAAAAGCCTTCCTCAGCGCCACTAGCCGCCGGCCCCGCGCCGGCGGTTTTTTTTGACCCGCGCGCTAGCCTTTTTCGCTCAAGCGCGGCGCCGCTCCCTTGCGTGGCGCGGGCGAATTAAGTAGAGTAGGGGCATGAGCGATCCGATCACCATCGTGCGGGCCGAGGTACTCGGCTACTGCATGGGCGTGCGCCGGGCCGTCGAGGCAGCCGAGCAGGCACTCCTCGACAGCCCCATCCGCCCCGTCTATACCTACGGCCCCCTGATCCACAACCCCTCTGCCCTCGAGCGCCTCCGCTCGGCGGGCGTCGTGATCCTCGCCGAGGGCGATTCCCTCCCGGACGACTTTCGCGGCGCCTCGGTGGTGATCCGCGCCCACGGGGTGCCGCCCGAGACACGGGCCGAGATCGAGCGGCGCGGCGCGCGGGTCATCGACGCGACCTGCCCGCGAGTCCTCTCGAGCCAAAAGCGCGCCGAGGCGTGGCACCGCAAGGGCTACGCCGTCGTCCTCGCCGGCGACCGAGACCACGGCGAGATCACCAGCATCGCGGGCTCGGCGCCCGGCTGCGTCGTCGTCGAGAACCCCGCCGACGTCGCCGGCATCGATCCTTGTCCCGAGCGCGCCGTCCTCATCAGCCAGACCACGATCAAGCAAAGCGAGTACGACGCGATCGCCCAGGCCCTCGCCGCGCGCGTGGCCGACCTCGTCGTCCTCAACACCATCTGCCCGGCGACGCAGGAGCGGCAGGCCGCCCTCGAGGAGCTCGCCTCCCGCGTCGACGGCATCCTGGTCGTCGGCGGCCGCGCCTCCGCGAATACCCAGCGCCTCTTCGCGACGGCGCGCTCGCTGATCCCGTCGTCGTGGCTGATCGAGGGCCCCGAGGAGATTCCCGCCGAGGCCTCGTCGCTCGCCCGGATCGGGATCACGGCGGGCGCGTCGACGCCGGACGAGGTTATCGACGCGGTTGAACAAGCACTCCAAAAACGCTAGACTGATTTCATGAAGGCAATCGAACTCGAGAAGGCGTACAACCCCAAGGACTTCGAGGACCGCGTCTACGCGGCGTGGGAATCGGGCGGGCACTTCAAGCCCCGCGAGCCCAAGGCGGGCGAGTCCTCCTTCGTCGTCGTTATTCCCCCCCCGAACGTCACCGGCGTGCTCCATATGGGTCACGGCCTCAATAACTCCCTCCAGGACATCGTCGTCCGCTACCATCGCATGCGCGGCGAGCCCACGCTTTGGGTGCCCGGCACCGACCACGCCGGCATCGCGACGCAGAACGTCGTCGAGAAGCGGCTCAAGAAGGAAGGGAAGTCGCGGCACGATCTCGGGCGCGACGCCTTCGTCGAGCGCACCTGGGAGGTGAAGCGCGAGCATCACGAGATCATTTCGCGCCAGCTCCGCAAGATCGGCGCGAGCGTCGACTGGTCGCGCGAGCGGTTCACCCTCGACGAGGGCCTCTCGCGCGCGGTCCGCGAGGTCTTCGTGACCCTCTACGAGCGCGGGCTCGTCTATCGGGGCAACTATCTCGTCAACTGGTGCACCTCCTGCGGCACGGCCCTCGCCGACGACGAGGTCGAGCACGAGGACACCGCGGGCTCGATGTACCACCTGTGGTACGAGCTCGAG
>JAKPSR010000355.1 GCA_029571425.1 Spirochaetota bacterium
CCCGCAAGGACGAACGGGGACACCCTGATTTCCTTTCCCTCCACTATCGCCTCGAAAAACGGGGTTCCCATAACCTCGCCGACGAAATCAGGCGCCCTCGCGAGGATATCGCTCGCCCGTAGCGAACCATTAAAGTCCGGATCCTTTAAGGTTCCGTTGATGTCGAACTCTCCCGTTATCGATCCCGCCTCTACCGTGACGGGGGACACCCCGGTGATACGCCAAAAACGGGCGAGATCGACCGAAAAATCCCGAACGCCGACGTCGATCCTTCCCTTCCCGGCCGTGCCGTCCGCGTTGAAGCGTATCGGCATGCCGCCGCCCGAGCGGAGGGACACGGTCCCGTCGTCCAGATAAAAGCCCGTTATCGCCTCGTCCGCTCCGCCGTAGAGGGCGGTAATCCCCGGCTCGCGAATGACCGTGCACGAGAATGATTCACCCTGCACCGTGTCGCTCCAGCTGATATCCGTGAAATCGACCTTTGCCGTGAATCGCGAAAGGCGCTCGGCCGCTGACGACAATCCTCCAGAACCAGGAGCCTCGCCCTCGGCCTGAAGGGTCGCGCCGATCGTGGCCCCGAGCGGGAAGGGCCCCAGCTCACCGGCGAAAACCGCCGAGAGCACGGCTTTCCCCTCGGCCGCGTCGTAGCTCGCCTTCACGTCCTTGAGTGTGTTATCGTCGCCGGAATAGTACCCGTCGGCGACCCGCACTACCCCGTCGGCGAGAAGCAAGGAACCCCGAACGACCGAGTCATACCCATTTCGCCGAAAGGTCAAGGATGAAACCTCGACCCCCACCATCGGGGAGGAGGGCGTTCCGGATACGCTCGCCTGAAACGAGATCCGATCCTGGGATTGCTGCCCGGCGATAAAGCGGACAAGGGGAATCTCTGTCCCCTTTATCGTCGCGTCCATCATCAACTCGTCGCCTGCGGAGAATTGCCCCGAGAGGCGGAATTCCTCCGCCCCTGACGGTCCATTCAAGACGGCGGCGGCCGTATACTGGGTCGGCGAGCCCTCGCCGCCCGAGGTCCAGCTTACGCCGGCGTAACCAGACGCCTGCGATGACGCGTCCTCTATGACCACGCGGTCGAGCACCAGGCCCGAGGCGCTCAACGCCCCGTCGAACAGGAGGCGCGTCCCCGCGGGCAACACCCCGTTCACCTCCTCGATCTCCCCGCCGCGAACCTCGGCGGATACCGCGCCATCGGCCTCGGTGATAAAGCTCGCCTCAAGGCTAAGCGAAAGAACCGCCTTGGATACCGGCACGGGGAAACCGCGCATCCTGACTTGGCCGGACATGCCGCCCGAATCGTCGATAAGGAAGGACGCCGCGATGCCATAATCCCCATATACCGAGAGGACGCCGTCTCCGTAAAGGCCGGTGAGATTATACGGTATATCGTTGACCGCGAGCGAGGACGAGAGATATACGTCGCCGCCGGGGTCAATTCCCGCCTTAATCCCGCCCTCAACCCGCACAGAGCCGGCGGACAGCGAGATATCGGTAATGTCGACGGACGACTCATTCCCCTTCACGGAGAGGAGGAGAAAGCGGCCAGGGGTGTCGGCCGATGCGAGGACGAGGCGCGTGCAGTTATACGAGACGCTCTCGAGATTCGAGGTAAGAAAAAGCTCGGTGGTCGCGAGGTACGGGGAGAGCCTGCGCGAAAGCCTGCGCGTCGCGGTGGCCGACCGCGAGGGCACGAGCCCGAGGGCGGCGCCCGCCGCGTTGCCGACGTTGAGCGAGTCGACGGAGGCGTAGAGCTGCAAAAACTTCTCCTCGCCGAGGGCAAGGCTCCCCTCGACCGAGAGTTCGCCAGAGCCGTCAAAGCCGGAAACGCGGAAATCGTAGCCGTCCGGGTCTGGTCGAACGGTCAGAGAGAGGGATTGTATGACTGAGTCGTTCACCCGCGCCTCGGGGATCACGCAGGAGAAACCATTCCGCGAGCGGCTCACGAACAGGTCGCCCGAGCATCTGGTCCCGTTCGGCAACACGAGCTTCGATACCTTGACGACGCCTTCCGGTATCGCGCGCACGATGTCGAAGCTGCCGTGCGAGGTTATATCCGCGTCTTGGGCGGAAAAATCCGCGCGCCTAAGGATGAGCTCCTCGCGGTCGCCCTCGAGAACGAGGTATGCCGTGCCACCCCCCGCGAGGCCGCCAGAGGGCACGTCTGCCTTTAGGTCTATCGCGTATGAAAGGCTCTCGGGACCCGCCTCGACGGAAAGCGTGCCGGTTAGGGACGCGTCGCGCAGCCCCTCGACCGCCTGCGACGATCCTTTCAGTCGAATCCACCGCAGGGGAAGCAAGCGATCGCACGATACGTGGAGGCCGACCTTCCCGGTCCCCGTGTCCCAGGAACCAACCACGTCGATCGGCTGGATGTCCTGAACGGACCCAAGGGTTACCACGCCGTCCCGATAGGAAACGAAAAGGCTCATGCGGCTAATCTGCACGGACGAACTTTCTATCGAGCTAAAGGTAAGCGAAGCGGAACCCGCGTCAAACCGCGGGCTTAAGGTTCCCGCGATCAGAAGCCCCGACGAGATCGGACGTTCCCCGGTTAGCTCCGGGCGTAGGTAGGTAACCTTGCTCGACACGTCCAGGGCGATACCCAGGCGATCCACGGCCGCGCGACCCTTGGCCACGTGGAGCGACGCCTCCTGTTTCTCGTCCCGGTACGACAGGTCGAGGTTCTCGATCAAAAATGAGAATTCCTTTCGGCCGGAGCGAATCGCGTCCCGAAGCTCGCCGAGCGCTCCCGTTCCCCCACCGTCACTCTCGCCACCTCCTGAGAGAAGACCCTTGAGCTTCGAGATCACTTCCTTGTTTGCGTTCGCGTCGAGACGCACCTGGGCATCCTCGAGCTCGGCCCCGTCCAAGGCCAACACGGGTGAGCCGAAAAGTAGCGGAAAAATGTTATACCTGACGGTAAGAACGCGCGCCTCAACGACTTTCGTCCCCGACCTCGCGTCCACGAGCCGGACCCCGGAGAACCGCAACGATCTGAAAATCGAGGGGGAAAGGCGATCATAGCTAAAGAGCAACCCGGTCTCTCGCTCAAGGTCGGCGACCAAGCCGTCGCGGACACGCGATAGCCCCGCCTCGATCCGGGACGATATCGGCCGAACCAGCAAAAGAGCACCGGCCACGAGGCAGGCGAAGATGAGGAATTCGATGCTGTACCTAAGCCACGGGCGCTTCATCGGGATATACCATCATAGCAAAAAAAATGCTATTATCATAGTAATGATTTTACGCAACTTCGCCGTTTTCGAGGGGATCGACGGCACCGGCACGACGACCCAACTTTCCCTTTTGTCCGCTCGAATTCCCCCCGAGCGCGCGTGGTTTACCTGCGAGCCGACGCCCGGCGAGATCGGGCGTCTCGTCAGGCGCGCCCTTCGCGGGGAGATAAACCTGGCCCCCGACACCCTCGCCCGACTCTTCGCCGCCGACCGCTCCGATCATCTCTATGGCCCAGGGGGCGTGATCGCCCAAATAGAGGCGGGGAAGGCCGTCTTCAGCGACCGTTATCTCTTCTCGAGCCTCGCCTACCAAGGAGAAACCCTGTCCGACGATCTGGCCGTAT
>JAKPSR010000361.1 GCA_029571425.1 Spirochaetota bacterium
CTCGCTTCCTGACGCGACGGCGCTCGTCGGCCTCGTCTTCCTCGGCGGGGGACTCGCGCCGGTCTATCCCTGCATGACCCACGAGACGCCGCGCCGATTCAGGCCGGAGACGGCGCGCAAGATGATAGGCTTTCAAACCGGTGCGGCGTGCCTTGGCAGTGCCCTCGTCCCCGCGGCGGTCGGCTTCATCGCCGCGCGCACGAGCCTCGAGGCGGTGTGGATGGCCGAGGCCCTCTTCGTCGGGATCACCCTCTTTTTGACGAGTCGGCTCGACGCGGCGACCCGCGACGGGGCGATCTAACCGGCGAGCTGGGACGCGAGAAGCTTGATAAGGTCAACGCGGGTCTGTACCCCGGCCTTCCGATATATCTCGTGAGCGGTCTTCTTGACCAGGCTTAAGGAAAGCCCGGTTTCGCTTGAAATTTCTTTATACAGCAACCCCTCGCAAAGGCCCTTGATCACCGCGCGCTCGCGATCGGTGGCGGGAAACGGGAGAGATCCGGCAACGACGAAGCGGGCAACCGCGTCGAGGTCAAAAGTGCCCGGCTCGGCTCCTCGCGCGACCTCGGCGCGAAGCTCTCGCCGCTCGGTAACCGCCTGCGCGGCGAGGAACGACGCGAAAAGGGCAAGAACGAAGAGCAGGGGAAAATAGGATTGACTCATGTAAAAACGGGGGAAGAGCTCGCACGCCACCTTGACTGAGACAAGGTAGAACCCGATAGCCGAGACAGTCACGAGCGACATCAACGCTCGCGGGCCGCTCACCGCGCGCTTGGAGGCAACGAGGACGCCAACGTACGAGACGAGGGCGACGGTCGCTATGGCGAAGGCCGCGACGACGGGGACGGACAGGAACTCTCGGTACCATCGCCAGCCCAGGACGAGGGTACACGCGGACGCGAGCGGCGCGAGGGACAAGGCCGAAAGGCCTATCGCGAGGGGACGTCGGCGCCGCGCGTCGAGGCAATGGGTCTCCGCGAGGGCGAAGGCGCCGGACGCAACCGCCGCGTACAGGCAGACTATCTCCGCCGGGATACGCCAATTTAGCGCCGCCTCCCCGCGGTTGAAAAACTCCCCGAGGGCGTTATCAAGATACACGAAAATTCCGACGCTGGCGAAGAAAAGGGCATGGTACAGCCATGATCGATCGGCGCATTCGGCGCGGCGGGTGGCGAACCATATGAATGAACTAAGCGATAGGGCCGCGAAGGCCGTAATGACGAACGCGTCCGAGATCAGGCGGTGAAGCCACTGCATGGTATGGAGTATACACGCGTTTTGCCCGTTGATACAGCGCAAAATGCACTTGGGCGCGCGCGCGCCTTCTTTCGATATCGAGGGCATGAACAACGCCAACAAAGCCGCGAGCGGAGTCGTCGCGATCATCCTACTCACCGCCTGTGCCGGTTGCCGCGCCATCCTCGGGCCAATGAGCGGGACCATAACCGTTGACCTGGAGCTTCCAAGAAGCCACCCAGTCCATACCCTCGCCTCGCGAGGGCAGCCGCTCCACTATACCGTGCGTTGGTACGGCGCGGATGGAGAGGCTCGCGAGGAACAGGGTCTCTCGGGGGGCAAGGCACGCGTGGAAATCGACGCTGGGGTATTCACCCCCGTACTCGCCTACCCTGAGGCCGAGGAATGGGGTGCGCCGCCCCGTTCCATACCGCCCGCGGGAGCCCTGTTTCCCATCGACGCCAAAGAAGGCGGCAATAGGTGCTTCCTCGCGCTCGATTGGCGCGGCGGGGTAGTGGCGAGGCTCGCCGACGCGATCGCGCGCGTGGCCCGCGACGGGCCGAGTGCCGGGCTCGTCCTCGCCTCGCGCGTCAACTGGGCAAGGTTATCCGCGACTCTCGCCGACCGCCCCGATCCATCGGACATCGACGAAGCGCGCGTCGTTCGGGCCGCGTTCGCCGGCAGGCTGTCCACGCGCGACCTCACGACTCTGGACAAGAACGAAGTCTCGATCGACGCGGCGCGTATCGCCGATGCGGTCGGCATTCCACTGCTTCGCGCGTACCCTGGTCTCGACGCCCTTGTCCCGAGTCCTGGGGGATTAATGCGGCTCGCGGTTCCAACGGGAACGAGTTTTCTCTTCGGGCCGCGAGGATATCTCGCGATCGTCTCGGCTGAGGGGCGTGCCCCGGAGGTATATTTTCTCCCATACCGCTTGCCAGGGGACTAAAAGGCGGGCTACTGTAGGTATATGTTCAAGCGAAGCATGTGCCTCATCGCGGCCCTCTCACTCGTCACGCTCTCTGGATGCCGCCAAAAGCGAGCGGACTCTTCATCACAAGACGCCGAACG
>JAKPSR010000368.1 GCA_029571425.1 Spirochaetota bacterium
GGGATGATCATGGTGAACGGGGGGACCGGACTCCTAAAGGTCGCCCTGCTCCGCTTTTTCAAAATCAAAATCCTGCACAGTATCCGTTTCCCCCTGCATGACCATATGCGCAAAAACCGGGCCTGGTCCCCAACCCAGGTGTTGCTGAAGTTCATGATCCTGCAGGTCTTGATTACCCTTGCCGTCCTTGGCGTTATCCTGAAAGTCCGTTAAAAAGCCTTGACAAGTCCCGTTCGCGGGACTATCTTTGTCTTGTGGTTTATATTATAAACTTGTTTATACCAACACACACAAGGAGACGAGCATGAACGACGCGGAGATACTAAAAGCCCTCACGGACATCGCGGACCTTAAATCGGCGGTTAGAACAACCTCCGCATACTGAGGCCGATCTTCCTTGACCGGGCTTTCGTGCCTTTTTCATTCTTCTTCGCCTGGGTTTTCGCCGTCCTTTTCGGGGGAATCCAATACATATCCGATAAATTCGGATCTTTCAGTGCCGCCCCGCTCGCGCTCAGGCTTGGCATCATCCTCGCCGTCGCCCTCCTCTTCGCGGCAGCGACCTTCTATAAATGGCGGCTGGTTAACCGGATATTTAGGAGGGAAGGACGGGCGCTGACGGTCCGGTCCGTGCTTTTCGACCGACAAGTGCTGCCGATGTACCTAACGATCGTCTGGGGGCTCGTCCTATCGATGACCTTCGCGGCGTTCGCCGCGCGCGAGCTCGGCGATTGGTGGCTCCTCCTGCCGGCATTCGCCTTCTTCCTCGCCTTCGGGCTCTCCTTATTCGCCGTCCTCCTTAACATACCGGAGTACCATTTCCTCAGCGGGATCGCGGCGGCATTCGTCCTCGCCTTCCTGATCCTCGCGCGCGACCGCCAATTCCTGTGGCTCGCCGCGTGGTGCTGGACCCAGTTCATCGGCTTCGCCTTGGTGATCTCCCTCTCGCGCGCGAACCGGGCACCGAAGGTCGGGCGAGATGAATAAGCTCGTCCACGAGCACGCGCGACTACGCATCCTTACCCTGCTCGCGAGCGAGAGCGGGCCCGTGCCCTTTACCGCGCTCCGCGACCGACTCGGGATGACCGGCGGGAACCTCAGCGTCCAGATCAAGACGCTCGAGGACGCGGGCTACGTCGCTACCGAGAAGTACTTCGCTGACAAGAAGCCGCGCACGGACGTGCGCGTGACCGCAGAGGGCGAGGCGGCGCTGATCGCCCACCTCGAGGAACTCGAGAACCTGCTCGCCGGCCTCAAGGCCGCGAAAGGAGCCGAACGATGATCGCGATCGATTCCGTGTCGAAAACCTACCATGCGGGAACACAGGAGGTGGAAGCGCTCCGCTCCGTCTCGCTCCGCATCGAGGACGGGGACTTCCTCGCCCTTGCCGGACCGTCGGGCTCGGGGAAGACGACCCTCCTCAACCTAATCGGCTGCCTCGACTCGATCACCTCGGGCGAGATCACCCTCGACGGGACGGCGCTCGCCGCCCTCGGCCAGCGCGAGCGAAACCTGACGCGCCAGCGGAAGATCGGCTTCATCTTCCAAAGCTACAACCTGATCCCGGTCCTCTCGGCGCGCGAGAACGTCGCCCTCGCCCTTCAGCTCTTCCGCGACGTCACCGACCGCGAGGCGCTCGACCGCGCGGATAAGGCGCTCGAGGAAGTCGGCCTCGCCGGGCTCGGCGACAGAAGGCCGCTCGAGCTCTCCGGCGGCCAGCAGCAGCGCGTCTCCGTCGCCCGGGCCCTCGTCAAGAGACCGCCGGTCATCCTGGCGGACGAACCGACCGCGAACCTCGACTCCAAGACGGGCGAGGCCATCCTCGCGCTGATGGAGGAGCTGAACCGCTCGCACGGGACGACCTTCGTCTTCTCTACACACGACCAAATGGTGATGAGCCACGCGCGCCGCCTGGTGCGCCTCCACGACGGCGAGATCGTCTCCGACGAAAACGTAGGGGGCAAGCCGTGAGTCCCGCGCGCATGGCGATCCGCAACGTGCTCCGCTACCGAAGGCGGACCTTCATCACGGCGAGTGCGATCGCGTTTGGGGTCGCGATGGGCGTGTTCATGAACGGGTTCATCGCGGGATCAGAGACCGAGACGACGAGGAATCTCCGCGACCACGAGACGGGCGAGATCAAGGTCTTCGCGCGTGGCTACTTCGAGGACCGTGACCTTCTCCCCTTCGATAGCTTCATCGAGCCGGACGCGCGCAGGGCGATCGAGCGAGCGCTCGCGGGACCCGACTCGGCGAGCCGAGACTTCTCGCCCCGCGTCCTTCTTACCTGCGAGCTTCACTTCGCCGAGGATTTCTTCGCCGTCCCTGGATCGGTGACGGCGACCCTCGCCGCGGTCGATCCCGAGCTCGACGCGCGCGCCCTTCGCGTCGCGCGCTCGGTCCGCGAGGGACGCTGGCTCGCGCGCGGGGACTCAGGCATCGTGATCGGCAGCTGGCTCGCCGAGGACATAGGAGCGAAGGTAGGCTACTCGGTGACTCTCGAGTGCCGGGGGCGCGGCGGGTTTTATCAGACGGTCGACGCCGAGATCGTCGGGATCGCGCGCACGGACGACCCCGTCGTCAACCGGAACGGGGTGTTCATGGACCTTTCCTACGCCGACGGGATCCTGGCGCTCGACGGGGCGGTCACCGAGTACCTCGTTCGCATGGGCAACCCGGACCGGGCCGCGCGAGAGGCGGCGAGACTCGCGCCGCTCGTCGCCGAGGCCGGCTGCGAGGCTTATCCCTGGCAAAAAGTCGCCGAGTCTACGATGAAACTCCTCCGCGGCCAGCGCGGCGAAACGGCGATCTTCATGTTCTTCATCGTCGTCATCGCCGCCGTCGGGATCGTCAACACCATGCTGATGGCGGTGATGGAGCGCAAGGCCGAGATCGGCACCCTGCGCGCGCTCGGCTTCGGCGCCTCTCGCGTGCGCGCCCTCTTCCTCGCCGAGGGGCTCGCGATCGGCGTAATCGGCACCGCGATGGGACTCGCGGCGGGGCTCCTCCTCAACCTCTATTTCGTCGTGCATGGGATGGATTTCTCGTTCATGCTGCGCGACACCGACATAGGCTATCGGGTCACGGGGGTGATTCGGTCGGCGTGGGACCCGGCCGGGACCGCCCAGATCGCCCTCTTTACGCTCGCGACCTCCGCCCTCATCGCCTGGCTCCCCTCGGGGAGGATACTCAGGCAAGAGGTCGCCGACATGCTCAGGAAATAGGAGGTACCCGTGCGCGTGCTTACCATCGCCTGGCGAAACGTCTGGCGCAACCGCTGGCGAACCGCCCTCTCCGCGCTCGCCGTCTTCGCGAGCACCCTGATCGTCTGCATCGTCCTCTCGCTCGAGGCGGGCTACATCGGGGATATGATCACGAACATCAAGAACCACGTGACCGGCGACGTCCGGATCATCAGGCGCGCGTTCGTCGAGAACGAGCGGGTGCGGCCATTGCAGTATTCGGTGACCGATACCCCGCTCGCGCTCGCCGCCCTCGCCGCGCTCCCGGAGGTGCGCCTCGCCGTCCCGCTCACCGACTTCTTCGCCGCGATGTACCGCGCGGGCGAGAAGGTTCCCTGCCGGGTCGTCGGGGTCGACTTCGCGCGCTCTCCCCTCGCGCGCGCCGAGAACAACCGCCTCGTCGCCGGTTCCTACCCCGCCGACGGCGCGCCGGCCGTCCTTGTCACCCAGGCGCTCGCGGAGGAGTTCTCGCTCGCGCCAGGCTCGCGCATCACCCTTCTCGCCGGCACCGCGATCGGCGGGATGAACGGAAAGACCTTCGCGGTCTCAGGTATTATCTCGATCGCCGACGTCGACTTCTCCGGAAGGCTCGTGATGATGGATTGGCGGGCCGCCTCCGATTATTTGCGAATGGATGGGAACGCGCTCCAAATCCAGGCATTCCTCCGCGAAGGCGTCGACGAGGGCCTCGCCCTCGCCTCGATCGTGCGCGCCCTTGGGCAGGGACCGGCGACGCCCGATCCCGACGCGCTCGAGATCAAGGCATGGCACGCGGTCAACGGGACGTACGGCTTCCTTAAGCTCTCCGGCCTCGTCTACGCGATCTTCTCCGCCGTTTTCTATCTCCTCGCGAGCACGGTCGTGTTCAACACGACGATGATGTCCGTCCTCGAGCGGAAGCGCGAGATCGGAACGCTCGGCGCCCTCGGCGTGCCGCGCGCGGCGATCGTCCGACTCTTCCTCGCCGAGTCCCTGATCATCGCCCTCCTCGGGACGACGGCAGGGCTCGCGGTCGGCGGCGCGCTGATCGGCGTCGTCGGGCGCGTCGGTCTCGATATCCAAGCCCTGTACGGGAACGACTTCGAGGGCTTCGGTTTCTCGCGGGTCATTCACCCCTACCTCGCGCCCCGGGGCTACGTCACCGCGTTCCTGATGGGCACGCTGATATCGGCCGCGGCGTGCTTCTTCCCCGCGCGCATGGCCGCCCGAGTCGAGCCGGTCGACGCGCTCGCCGATCGATAACGGAAAAGGAGACTACGATGGGAAAACGATTTAACCAACGCTTGTTTGCCGCGGGGATATTCCTCGCCGCATCCCTCGCCGCCCACGCGCAATCCTCCGGAGACGCCGCACGGGCCGAGGAGATCGTCCGCAGGTGCGAGGATAACCAGGTATACGAGACCGCGATAAGCCGCATGCGCCTCGTCGTCGAGAATCGCCTCGGCAAAACCGAGAGCGAGTTCACCGCGTACTCGCGAAAAGGCGGCGACGCCCTCGTCGTGGTCGAGGCCGGTCCCGACCGGGGGCAGAAAGTCCTGCGCCAAAAGAAGAACGTCTACCTCTACTTCCCCGAAGCGGAGGAGGTTGTGTGGCTCAAGGGTAGCGCCCTTCGGGACTCGATGATGGGATCGGACTTCTCGTACGAGGACCTCACCGACGACGGGACCATACTCGACCGGTATGCCGTCGAGTATCTCGGGACGGAGGAATTCGACGGCGCGG
>JAKPSR010000407.1 GCA_029571425.1 Spirochaetota bacterium
TCAGCATACGACGAGCCGAAACGCCGAGATCGACATCGTCATCATCGCCGCGTGCGGCGAACGGGCGGGCGAGGTCGTCGAGACCCTCAAGGAGTTCCCCGAGCTCACCGACCCGCGCACCGGAAGGTCGCTGATGGAGCGCACGATCATCATATGCAATACCTCGTCGATGCCCGTCGCCGCGCGCGAGGCATCGGTTTACACCGGGGTTACCCTCGCCGAGTACTATCGGCAGATGGGCCTCGACGTCCTCCTTCTCGCCGACTCGACGAGCCGCTGGGCCCAGGCACTTCGCGAGATGTCTGGCCGCCTCGAGGAAATCCCCGGCGAGGAAGCGTTCCCCGCCTACCTCGAGTCGTACATCGCCGCCTTCTACGAGCGCGCCGGCATCGTGCGCCTTCGCGACGGCTCTACCGGCTCGGTCACCATCGGCGGTACGGTCTCCCCGGCCGGCGGTATCTTCGAGGAGCCGGTCACCCAGGCGACGCTCAAGGTCGTCGGGGCCTTCCACGGGCTTTCGCGCGAGCGCTCCGACGCCCGCAAGTACCCGGCGATTCACCCGCTCGACTCATGGTCGAAGTATAAGAGCGTCATCGCCCGCGAGGCCGTCGAGTACGCCCGCTCCTTCCTCAGGCGCGGCACCGAGGTTCAGCAGATGATGAAGGTCGTCGGCGAGGAGGGCACGAGCCTGGAGGACTTCGTCGTGAGCCTCAAGGGAGATTTCCTCGACGCGGTCTACCTCCAGCAAAACTCCTTCGACGCCGTCGACGCCGCCGTCGACACCGAGCGACAGAAATACTCCTTCGCGATGATCCTGGAGATACTCGCCTCCGAATTCAGCTTCGCCGATAAGGACGAGGCCCGCGCCTGGTTCAACCGCGCGCGCCAGCTTTTCATCGACCTGAATTACTCGCCCTGGGGCTCGGACGCCTTCAGGAAAATCGAGGCCGAGCTACGCGCGGCCCTCGAGGAGAAGGCGGCGGGGCGCGACCCGGCCGCCGAGAAACTGATTGGGCTCGTCAAAAAGCCCGCGAGCGCGGAGTGAGGCCATGAAAAAGGTATACAGCAAGATTGAGTCGATCACCGGCTCGGTGATCACGGTTCGCGCCGAGGGCGTGAAGTACGGCGAGCTCGCCGAGATCGAGACTTCCTTCGGGACCTCGCTCGCCGAGGTCAACAAGCTTTCTGGCGACCTCGTGTCCCTCCAGGTGTTCGCGGGAGGCCGCGGCGTCTCCACCGGCGACGAGATCCGCTTCCTCGGGCACGAGATGCGCGTCAGCTTCTCGGAGAACCTCCTCGGGCGGATATTCGACGGATCGGGTGACCCGCGCGACAAGGGACCGGCGCTTCGGGATAATCTCGTGCCGATCGGCGGACCCTCCGTTAACCCCTCCAAGCGCATCATGGCGCGCCGGATGATCCGCACCGGCATCCCGATGATCGACATGTTCAACACCCTCGTCGTGTCGCAGAAGCTCCCGATCTTCTCGATCTCGGGCGAGCCCTACAACGAGCTCCTCGCCCGCATCGCGATGCAGGCGGAGGTCGACGTCATCGTCCTCGGCGGCATGGGCCTCAAGTACGACGACTACCTCTCCTTCAAGGACACGCTCGAGAACGCGGGCGCGATGAGCCGCACGGCGATGTTCGTGCATACCGCCGCCGACCCGACCGTCGAGTGCCTGATGATACCGGATATGTGCCTCGCGGTCGCGGAGCAGTTCGCCATCCAGGGGAAGGACGTCCTCGTCCTCCTGACCGACATGACGAACTTCGCCGACGCGATGAAGGAGATCGCCATCATCCAGGAGCAGGTCCCGTCGAACCGCGGGTACCCGGGCGACCTCTACAGCCAGCTCGCCTCGCGCTACGAGAAGGCCGTCGACTTCGACGACGCCGGCTCGGTGACCGTTCTCGCGGTTACCACGATGCCCGGCGACGACGTGACCCATCCGGTCCCGGACAACACCGGGTACATTACCGAGGGTCAGTTCTACCTCAAGAACGGGCGCATCGAACCGTTCGGCAGCCTTTCCCGCCTCAAGCAGAACGTCAACGGGAAGACCCGGAACGACCATCGCGCGTTGATGGACAACATGATCAAGCTCTACGCCGCGTACAAGGACACCCTCGAGAAGAAGTCGATGGGTTTCATGATGTCCGAGTGGGACCAGAAGCTCCTTCGGTACGGTGCGCTCTTCGAGCGGCAGATGATGGACCTTACGGTGAACATCCCCCTCGAGGGCGCGCTCGACGCGGGTTGGAAGATCCTGGCGGAGTGCTTTAACCCCGAGGAAACCGGGATCAAGAGCGAGCTGGTGAAGCAGTACTGGCCGGCCGGGGAGGCGAGGGCGTAGCCGATGGCGATCAAGCTGACGAAAAACGAGCTGAAGAAGCAGAAGGAGAGCCTTAAGATGTACCAGCGGTACCTCCCGACCCTCCAGCTCAAGAAGCAGCAGCTCCAGACCGAGATCCGCGGGATCGAGGCGCGCGCCCGCTCCGTGCGCGAGGAGCGCGACCGGC
>JAKPSR010000020.1 GCA_029571425.1 Spirochaetota bacterium
CGACGTGGACCGCGTACCCGCCTTCCGTCTTTCCGCTCATGTCGACGTTCGCCGTCCACGTGCCCAAACCGGCGGCCGAAACCCAGGACGCGTCTCCCAGGTCGGGCGCGGCCGATCCCGTCCCGTCGGTTATGGCGTATCGAATCTCGCTCAGCCCGCTACCGCCAGAGTCGGAGGCCGTGCCGGTGATTCGGTAGAACGGGGAATCGGGCAAGTTCACGTAGTCGCTCGCGGGATAGGCTATTCCGGTAATGCTCGGCGTCGCGGAGTCGACGCGGAACGCGAAGGTCGCCGAGGCCGTCCTTCCGAAACGGTCGGTGGCAGTGTAGACCTTCGAGTAGGTTCCCGATATCGCCGGAAGCGTGAGGGCATCCTGCCAATTCGCGCCCTGGGTCAGCGAGGACGTGCCGCTACCCGTCTCGGAAAGGACGCATACGCCGCTCGTGTCGGACATCGTGCCCTCTACCGTGATCGTGCCGGTATAGTATTGGTTCTGGGCTGGCGACGCGATCCCGATGGACGGCGGGCCGTTATCGACGCCGATCCAGAAGGGGCCGATCACGCGCTGCGTGCCGAACTCGGTATCCGTTACCCGTATTGATACTTGGTGCGTGCCCTCGGAAAGCGACGCGAGGCTATGCTGGAACGCGCCGCTCGTTATCCCCGCGGCCGGGGGAACGCTTACCGTCGCGTAGGCCCCGCCCGCGACGGTACTGATCGATATCTCGACCGCCGCGATCCCGTCGTCGTCGCTCACGGAGCCGATCAGGGTATCATTCCCGGGGCCAAAGAGGTTCCGGATCGCCGTAACGTCTCCCTCGGCGGACGCGGTAGCGTCGGCGTTGCTCATGGTCGCCTGCGGGGTATCCGTCGATTGATCGATCGAGATGTTTTGCGTGTGCACATAACTATTCCCCGCCGTATCGATGACGGTCAGGGTAAAGGGAAGCGATCCCGACGCCGGGATGGGCGCGCGGGTATCGTAGGGGCCGATGGAGAACGTATTCGAGCTTCCGGAAACGCCGGCAAGCGCGATCGGGCCGCTGCCGTTCAGGACGTACGTGGCGCTCGCGAGCTGCACGTTATCCGCGAGCCGACCCGTTATGGTGATGTTACCGTTAAACGAGGTCGAGCCGAACACCGCCGGCGAAACCGAAATAGAGCTCACCGACGGAAGTTCATTGTCGAACTGCACGGTGCGATTGATCGTAGCGGTCTTGCCGACGCTGTCGGTCGCCGTGATGACGTACACGTTCGTGCGCACGGTCGCATCGGTCTCGGTATACGACCAGTCGAAGCCAGTCGCCGTGACGTTCGAAATCGTGATAAGAGCCGGGTTCAGCGGCACGCCGTTCTTCTCGATTGCGACCGAGCTTACCCCGTTTTGGTCCGTCGCCGAGCCCGAGAGGCTATAGGCGACGCGACGAAGGACGAGACTGCTCGTCCCAACGGCCGTCTCCTCTATGACGGGCGCGGTTCGGTCGAATACGACGCGGCCGAGCATGGCGGGCGCGGTGTAGACGGGCAAACCTGACCCATCGAGTGCGTCGTCGGCGAGGCTATACCAAATATAGTAGGTTCCCTCGGTAGCGCCGATGGGAAGCCGGGCCACGAACTTTCGGTACTCGCCCACGAGCCCGGTGCCCGCGGGATTCGTCTCGGTACCGGACGCGGCGTCCACCGTCGTCCACGCGGGGATCGCCGGGAAGGACGTGGTATCCGAATAACAGACGCGCGCTTTCTTCAGGTCGCTCGACGCGTATCCCGTCACCTCGACGATGCTCTCGAGGCTGGGTATGACCCTGCTTTCGGGCGGAAGCGCCGAAAGGTTAACCGTCGTGCCGGCCGCGTTCGCGTACTCGAGCGCGGGCGCCGTGATGTCGGTCGTGAACACGCGGGTGATGCGGCCCGATCGGTATGCGCCGTCGTAGAGCGAGAATTCAAGCCGCACGCTCGAGCCATCGCTCGGCGCGGACAGGGCCTTCGTCCAGGTAAAGCGCGTAAGGTCGCCGGCTCCGCCTGGCGTAGCCGTGCCGTCGGTCGCGTTGTCGATCAGCGTCGCGAGGACGTTTCCGTCGCCGTCGACTGAATGTATCGTGAGCCCAAGGGTTTGGTCGTCTCGGCCGACGACCGTCACCGTGAAGTTTCCTCCGCCATCGGGCCGGATCTTAACGGGATCGTACGGGCTAACGCCGCTTTCCGGCGCGACGGACTCGAGGATCGGGGCGCCCGCGTTGATCGAGAAGCGCCACTGGTCCTGTATCGCCGTCTGCCCTCCCTTATCGGTCGCGTGAACCTCAAGGAGGAAGCGGCCGGTCATCGCCGCGACTTCGTAGTTGACGATCACGTTCGTTCCGAGCACGTCGATCGGGGTGCCGGGCTGATCGGACGCCAGTATCGTCTCCCAACCGGCCGGGTCGGGCATGGAACCGTCGGGGGTCATGCGCACGCGAATGGTATCGACGTCGCCGGCCGCCCCGGTATTGATCTCAAAGCCGTCGGGGCCCGGGGTAACCTTTATCAGCAGGATCGACTGAGCCGCGATCGGGTTGTCCGCGTAGGCGCCCGCGGGGTCGAGACCCGCGATGGAGATAACGGGGGACTTGTCGTACGGGCTGACCGCGAGGTTGCCGTACAGATCGTTGTCGAAGGACGGCGTCGTGGTCACTTCAGACGAGACGCGGCGCGCGACGAAGGACGCGCGGGTCACCGAGCCGGGAATCTCAGAACTTGTGTAGGTAACGCTTGAATCCCACCGAGAGAGGGTCGAGAGTTTCGGGCTCGCGCCCGTTCCGTAGAACAACGAGTTGATGTCGGTATTGAGGAAGAAATGCCTGTTTTGGTTTCCGCCCGCGACGCCCGTGGCGTTCGCCGGGTCCGTATACGTTTTCGCGTAGTCCGACGCGACTATCGTATACGTAAAGGACCTTGTCTTCTCGGCCTCGGTAACGGGATTCGGGTTCATCCCGGCGATCAACACGTCATAGACGCTCTGGTCGACGATGAAGTTGAGGACGCTGCCCGGATTGGGAACCTCGTACTGCGCCACGAGGGAACCGTTTGAATAATCGTAAAAATTGACGGTTACGCTCTCGCAAAGCTCTCCGCCGTAGCCGGAATCCCAGATGTCTCCCTTAATGGTCACGTTCTCGCCGAACCTCGTGCCGATCTCGTTCGTGGCTCCGGTCGTAGAGGGCGACGCTATCTTTATGATCGGCGCGGTATTATCGATAAAGTAGGATATCGACGCCGAGGTCGTCCGATTCGCGCTATCGACGGCGGAAACCGTCGCCAAATACTTACCGTCGGGGATTGGCGCGTCGGAATACTCGTCGGTCATCGGATCATAGATCCGCTGGTTCGGGATCGTCGCCTGCCATGTCTTGCCCGCGGCGTCCACCGTGGCGCTCCATGAGCCCACGACGGGGGCGCCGGACGTGCCGTTGGTGATATCCGCGAGGGTTACCGTCACGCTGCTAAGGCTCGTCTCGTCGGTAGCGGAGCCGGCGATCACGAACGAGCCGCGAATCACGCTCGTCGCGGGAGGATAGCTGATGGACAGGGTCGGCGGTTTCGTGTCGACGGAATCGCCAAGCCCGACCTCGCAGGTTAGGAAGGAAAGAGAAGCCGTCAGCGCGAGGAGAACGTTCCACGCCAGGTTTGTCTTTGCTTTCTTCATACGGTCACCCATCCTCATCACCTTAGAAAACGTTGATCCGGATGCCGCCGGTGATGTGCGGCAATATGGATTGGATGTTCACCTCGCCCGAGTCCACGTCGGTCGGGATGAACCAGAATTGGCCTTCCGTGTAAAGGGAGAAAGTCTTGAAGGTCTTTCGCTTCGGTATGGTCACGCGCGGGAATTCCAGCTGGATCAGCAGCGCCGAAAGTATCTGCGGCTTGCCGCTCTGGCTCTCGGTGAAGACGGAAAAATTCGCGCCGATCGCGGCGGTCGCCGAGAGCCACATGAAGTCGGGTCCGAAGAAGTAATCCGCGGGCACGTACGCCAGGTTCGCGAGCATCTTTAGGCCAAACACGTTTCCGCCGTAGCGCATGTTCGCGGGGGTGAATATCTTTCGCTGCTCGGCGGTAAACTGCCCGAACTGCGCCTGCACCTTAACGTTCTGGTCGAAGAAGGTAAGGCCCACGCCGATGTCGTAAAGGGTCGCGCCCCAAAAATGCCAGTCGAAGTAGAGCCCCTGGATAAAGGCGGGCACCGCGTAGGACGACTTGTCGCCAGGCCTGAGGGAAAGCATCACCGAGTAGAGCTTCACGTCGTCCGAGCTAAGCCCGGAGAACACGAGCTCGTCGTTGTACCTGCCGCCCTCGCCCGGGGATATCAGCTTGATGACTGGCGGGGTCTTGTCGATTTGGACGATCGTCCGGGTAACCGCGACTTCGCCGTTCACCATCGTCGCGCGCACGATCATGAAGTGATAGCCCTCGGGAAGCTCGGTCGTCTCGATGCGGAAGCGCCACTTCTTTCCGGACTCCGTCGGCAGAAAGGTTTTCCCGTTATCGAAGCTTATCTCGACTTCCTTCAGCGACTTATCCTGCATCGTCCGCCGCTGGGCCTTCGTCGTGTCCTTGGACTTCAACGTGAGGATTTCCTCTTCGGTGAACGCGTATCCGGCAGAACCCATAAGCCAGGGGCGGTCGATTGCGAAGTCGCCCATCGCGAGGCTATCGATCGTGACCCACGGGCCATTCGGCTTATAGATGACTTGCCGATCCTCGCTCGTAACGACCTTGTCGCCCGCGAGCAGTGCCCGTACGGCGAGGGTATGCGCGCCGCCGGTGAGCGTTTCGGGCGTCAGGGTGAATTTAAAGTACCCAGAAGGAGTCGGGTCCGAGACGGACGATTCCTTTCCGTCTACGTAGAGCATTAGGCGCATCGGCGGGTCCTCGGACACGACGCGCCCATAGACATTGAACACGCCCTGCACGCTCTCGCCGCTCATTGGGTACAGAAACTCGATTCGGTTCCGGTCCTTCCCCTTGTACACTTCGAAGTTACGCGAGACGCGTGTTATGTTCCCCGCCTTGTCGTAGCCCCGCACCTCGAGGTTGTAAAAGCCCTCGGGCAGGATGGAGATCAGCACCCCGCGCGATATGATCAGCTCGTTGTCAAACGGTATATCGGTCAGCGCGCCGGGTATCGCCGGCTGCTTCGGGTCTATGTTGCTGATCTTGGCAGACACGCGATCAAGCCCGATGTTGTCCAGTGTCTGCCCCGCGATGAAGAGGGTCTCGCCGGTCCTGCTCCCGTCGAGGGGAAGCTCAAGCCTGATCGCCGGAGGGGTGTTGTCGAGGTTGATCTGCGAGGAGTAAAGCCCGGTGGTCCCGTACTTGTCGTAGACGCGGAAGAAGACCACGTGCGTGCCGTCTTGAATGACGCGGGAATCGAATCGGTATTTCCACCGCTCCGTGCCCTCGGCGAGGTTGAAGCTGTTCCCGTTGTCGAGGGAAACCTCCACCTTCTCGATGCCGTTCTTGTCCGACGCGGTTCCCGTGAGTTCGACGACGCCCTTGCTCGTTTGCTCGAACGAGGGGGAGACAACCTCGCCCTTCGGTTCCTCGAGCGAAACGCGCACCTTTCGTACCACTTCCTTGCCGCGGACGCCGTGAATATCCTCGCCCCAAAGGGCGATCGAGTGTTCGTTGTCGCCGAGCGCCTTGATGGACACCGGCACCGAGTAGCTATTCTCTATCGGGACCTCGATGGCAGGCCCTGCGTCGACGCGGTACCAAAGCTTCGCCGCCTGATCGTCGTCGTACACGACGCCGGAAAGGGCAAAGTCCTTGCGAACAACCTCGTTCTCCGAGGGCAGGTGGATCTCGACGACGGGTAGATCGGCTTGGGCGTCGACCTTGAAGAACCAGGAATCGATCACCGTCGCGTTGCCCGCGGCGTCGGTAAAGCGGAAGCGCATCTTATCGGAGATGGGTCGCTCAGCGGTGCCGACCATCGCGTTCGTCAAGGAAGACGTCTGGACGGGAAGCCATGACGACTTATCGCCGCTCGCGCGGTATTCGGCGAGGGCGATCGGCCCCGTGTCCTTCGTGCGGAAGGCAATCAAAGTCTCGCCGTTAACGACGTCGCCGGGCGCCGGAACCACGGTCTCGACCTCGGGGGCCGCCGTATCCTTCGTGAAGACGCGCCAGTCGTAAGTCGCGCGGCCGACGGAATCGGTCGCCCTGACCAGAAGCTCGACCTTGCCGTCGGGAATGGCGCTTACGTCTATCGACTCGTCGAACGAGAACGAGCGCTTGCCGGCCTGCTTCTTTTCCTTGTTGTTGAACGCGCGCCAACTCGCGCCGCCGTCGAGTGAGAATTCGACGGACGCGACGGCGTTCCCGTCCTTCGCCTGCCCCTTTACCGGGACCGAGCCCTGTACCCACGCGGGGCGCGCGGACGCGTCCACGGCGAGCTCAGGACTTCCTGAATCGACTACGACGGAGAAGGGCGCGGTCGCGTACTTCGCGCCTGACGAGTCGACGACCGTCAGCTTAAGTCCCGGGTACTCCCCTTCCTTGCGGGCGGTCACGCGAACCCTGTTCCCGTCAAGTGAAACCTCGAGCCCGTCGGGCCCCTTCTCGATGCGCGCCTGCGCGGCGAAGCGACCGGGCCTTCCGTTATACAGCCCCTCGAGGACGCCGCCTTCCGCGAGCACGAAAGCCCCGGAGTCGGCCGGAACCGCGTCCCACGAGAAAGACTCGTCGTCATACACGCCGGCGGCGGGCTGCGGGCGCAGCGCGGACACGAGCCCGCTCGTGCGGAGGACGGTACCGTCCTTCAATGTCGCCGCTACGTCGAGCACAAGCCAGTCCGCCGCGAGAAGCGGGGAAAGCGGTATCTGTATCTCGTATCGATTTTCACTAACCTTTCGCGCGCTCGCGCGCTGAGGTGTGCCGCCGTTCAGCGACCAAAGCACCTCGGTCGCCGGGAGCGGGGACTCAAGGGCAACGCGAACGGACTTCTGCGCCTGGGCCGACTTCGGGGCGCCCGGGCCGGCGAGCTCGACGCGCATCCCGTTGGCGAACGCCATGTCATCGGGAAGCAACCGCTCAAAATACAGCGAGGCTTGACCCGGGACCGGCGGAGCCTTTCCACCGGCGGGAACGAGCACCTCCGCGGATGCTCGGATGGAGTCATCGGCGATCTCCGGTTTTTTCCCGCGCTCGATACTCAAGTTGGTCGCGTAGAAACTACGCACCCCGCGCGCCACGCGATCGTGAACGTCGGTCGCCACGACCTCGAGCGTAAGGAGCCCGTAGGGGAAACTCGGCGATATCGGTATCGATAGGTCAAACGTGGCCGCGCCCGACTTAACGGGCACGGCCACTTCGGCGAGCCCGGTTATGCGGTACGAAAGGGACTTAAGGCCGGCGGGGGCGTCGACGCGAGCGGCAATGCTCGCGCCGGACTCAACGCTCATACCCGCGGGATCGGCGCCTAAGGAGGGGATGGAAACGGATGGCGGCGGGCCGGCGATCGTAAAGCTCGCGGAGACGGGAACTCCGCGCGTGCCGTGCGCGTCGACCGGAATCACCTGCGCAAGGTGGGTTCCCGGCGAAAGGCCGGGAACGGAAACGCCGAAGGCTCCCTGCGTCGCGATCTCGACCGGATCGCCTCCGTCAATGGCATACCAAATCGCGGCGATCGCGTCATCGTCCGAAGCGACGCCGGAGATTCGCAGGTCGCCCTGGACCACGGAACCCGACGCGGGCGACGAAAGGGAAATGAGCGGCACGTCGCGCGAGGCGTCGATCGGTATCTTGCGGGTTACCGAGACCGCGTTACCCGCGTTATCCTTCGCCGTCACCGTGACGTCGAAGGACTTCCCTCCGGCCGCGCGCGCGTCGAACTCGCGAATCCAATACGGGTTCCCCTTCACCAACTCGAAGGAACCCCCTTCCTTACCCGCGCGCCAATCCACCGATGCGATTCCGTTCACGTCGTCGGCGACTCCGGCGATCGTAAATAGGCCATCGACCGCCTCTCCCTCCTCGGGAGTGATAAAGGCGACCGTCGGCTTCGTGTTGTCAATATAGTATAGGAACGTGTACAAACCCTCGGAGCCCTGCCCGTCGACCGCCTTGAACCAGCAAACGGCGGGACCGTCTTTCATTCCCTCGGTTGATATCTCAAGATTAAACGCCCAAGCGAATTCGCCTTTGTTAAAATCTAGCTTTACGGGCTCGAAGCTCGCCCCGTTATCGAGGGAGTATAAGAGGCTTTTCACCCCGTTCCCGTCGGTAATGCGACCCGCGAGCGAGAACTTGCCCGACACGAGCGAACCAAGCGCGCGGTTCCGCACCTCAGTCTCCGGCCGGTTACGGTCTAGGTTCCACGAGATCGTGAAGGGCTCGCCGCGCACCCCGTTCACGTCGACGCCGTACACGGAGATGACGTGGGCGCCTTCAGCCAACCCATTCGTATTTAGGTAGAAAGACCAGTATTCTTTTCCCTTCGCGCGAATGGGCGTTTCGGCGCCGTCAAGGATGAGCTCGACGTAGTCGACCGCGTCGTCGTCGATGCACGTGCCGACGATGTTCAGGTTGCCGGGCACTCGCATGTCCTGTAGAGGATTCGTGATCCTGGTTACGGGAAGGTCTGAATTCGGGTCGACGTACATATTGAAGGGACCAGCGAAGCCTTCATTCCCCGCGAGGTCCTTCCCCGTTATCAGAATGTTGTACTTCCCGGGTTTGCGCTCGGAAATGTCCACCTTCTCGAGCCAGCTGTCGAGCTTACGCGCGGGGGTATCGATAGTATCCTTGCTACCTCCGGCAACAGCTGGTTGTAGTGAGCAAATGAGGAACCCAATGACGATGGACCAAGAAAAAGCTTGTTTAGCCATTCTCCGTAGATTCTCCATTATCATCACTATCGGTTCACCCTCCCAAGTCCTACAGTAAATCTAATACATATAAACTCATAATTCCATAAAAAATTAGAGATTTTAAAGATTTTACAAACGGGGGTCTGGGCGATAGGCTATTTTTGCCCGAGCTTTTTGCGGGTCCGAAAACGCGTTATTGTACTTTCCGATAGAAACAGAAGGATTGACGCGACTTTAGACGCGGCTCAAGAAGAGGGTTGCGACAGGATCATTGGGGTTTTGCACGAGAACGGAGGAAAGATGCTGGGCGGCCTCGGCGGTTTTACCGGTAAAGAACGCGTAAAGCCCGCGCTCAAGCTCGCCCTGGGTCTTCCATTTGAGATCGCGTAGTTCCTCGGGATCGTTGGGATTTTGCACAAGAACGGAGGAGAGGTGTTGGGCCGCCTCGGTGGTTTTGCCGGCAAAGAACGCGAA
>JAKPSR010000027.1 GCA_029571425.1 Spirochaetota bacterium
GTTGGGCTCTTCGCCCGGTACGGCGAGGGCGATTCCGCGATTCGCGGTCTCTTCTACGGCGGCGGACTTCGGTTGCTTGGGGTGCAGTCCCTCGGTATCCTGGCCGTCGGGGCGTGGACCGTCGCGACGACCCTCGTCCTCTTCCTCGCGATCAAGAAGACCGTCGGCCTTCGCGTCACGGCGGAGGAGGAGAAGATCGGGCTCGACTTCTCCGAGCACGCGACGAGCGCCTACCCCGAGTGGGAGCGGTAAGCGCGCTTATTCCTCGAAGAGCCTCTTCGACGCGAAGAGGGTATCCGCGGTTAGGTTGATGCCGAGCTTGCGGAGACCCGCTTCGTCGCCGGGGGAGGGGACGTGGGTTAGGTGCATCTTGCAGCCGCGAAGGGTAGGCAGGGTGTCGACGCACACCTGCACCATCGGGGTGAGCGCGGCGCCGATCGAGAGGGCGATCAGCACCTCGTCGACGTCGAGGCTCGCGTTCTTCCGGTGGAAGACCTCGCGCTTAAGCCGCCCGATCGACTCTATGACGAGGGGCGAGAGCAGGGGTATGTCGTCGGGGACGCCCGCGAGGGCCTTCGCCGCGTTGAGCAAGGCGGCAGTGGGGGCGTGGAGGAGGGGGGAGTTCTTCCCGGTGACGATCTCGCCGGAGGGGAGCTCGACGGCGGCCCCGCAGAAGACGGAAAGGCGCGCGCGCGCGGGATCGGAGCCGGTTTCGGCGGCCCGACTCGCGGCGACGGCGGCCTCGCGGGCGGCCGGGACGACTCGCCGGTACTCGGGGGCGAGCCCGAGCTCCTTCATCAGGAGGTCGGCCTTCTCTACCTGGGCCTTATCGGCCGTGCCGACGGCGTACTCGCTGAGGCTGCGGAGGTAGCGGCGGACCACTTCCTGCTTCGCCGCCTCCCGGCATATCTCGTCGTCGACGATGGCGAAGCCGGCGCGGTTGACGCCCATCTCGGTGGGCGACCGGTACGGCGACTCGCCGCCCCTGATGCGCGCCAGGATCTCTCGTAGGATCGGGAAGGACTCGACGTCCCGGTTGTAGTTGACGGCGGTCTCGCCGGTCGCCTCGAGGTGGAAGGGATCGATGAGGTTCGCGTCGTGCAGGTCGAGGGTCGCGGCCTCGTAGGCGATGTTGACCGGGTGCTTAAGCGGAAGGCTCCATATCGGGAAGGTCTCGAACTTCGCGTACATGGCGCGCTGGCCGACGCGGGTGTCGTGGTAGATCTGCGAGAGGCAGGTCGCCATCTTCCCCGAGCCGGGGCCGGGGCCCGTGACGACGACGAGGGGCTTGGTCACCTCGATGCGGGGGTTCGCCCCGTAGCCCTCGTCCGAGACGATAAGGTCGATATCGGTCGGGTAGCCGCGCGTGGGCTCGTGGGTATAGACCCTGATGCCGCGGTTCTGCAGCTTGGTCATGAACGCCTTCGCGGCGGGCTCGCCCCGCCAGCGGGTAATGACGACGGAGGAGACCGACAGTCCCCATTCGCCGAGCTCGTCGATCATCCGCATCGCGTCGGCGTCGTAGGTGATCCCGTAGTCGGCGCGCACCTTGCGCTCCTCGATCGCCCCCGCGTGTATGCAGAGGATTATCTCGGCGTCGCGCTCGAGCTCCTTGAGGAGCCGGACCTTGACGTTCGGGTCGTAGCCGGGAAGGACGCGGGCCGCGTGAAAGTCCGCCAGTATCTTCCCGCCGAACTCGATGTAGAGCCGACCGTCGAAGCTTTTCATCCTGTCGCGGATGTACGAAGCCTGCTCCGCGATGTACTTCTCGTTGTCAAAACCAGGTCCTTGCGCCATTGCCGACCTCCAAAACAGCTAAAAAAATACACCAGATCGGGGGTCTTGTGCTAGGGCGCCCGTAAAAAAGCGGCAGTAAAATGGGCCGAAAACGCCTGCCCGGCGACCGCCCGCGTATTGAAAAAAGCGTGTCTTTCTGTCATTATTGACGCGTTGGCACTGTCCGCAACGATGAGGTCAGTCCGGTCGAGGGGCCGGACTGTTTTTTTTTGGTTTTTGGGTAGCCGGCCGGGCGTCGCGCGGGTCGGCGGAGGGGGATGGCATGAAGGCGAAGTACATCTTTATCACGGGCGGGGTGGTTTCGTCGCTCGGGAAGGGCATCACGGCCGCGTCGATCGGGCTACTGCTCAAGAGCCGCGGGGTTAAGGTCGTCAACCAGAAGTTCGATCCCTACCTCAACATCGACCCGGGGACGATGAATCCCTACCAGCACGGCGAGGTCTTCGTTACCGAGGACGGCGGGGAAACCGACCTCGACCTCGGCCACTACGAGCGCTTCACGGACGTTCCCCTCAGACGCTTTAACAACACCACCGCCGGGAAGGTATACCTCGCCATACTCGACCGCGAGCGCGCGGGCGGCTACCACGGGAACACCGTCCAGGCGATCCCGCACGTCACCGACGAGATACAGGATCGCATCCTCGGTACGGCGGCCGAAACTGGCGCCGAGGTGGTCATCACCGAGATCGGCGGGACCGTAGGCGACATCGAGTCCCTTCCCTTCGTCGAGGCCATACGCCAGATCAAGTACAAGGTCGGGAAGGAGAACTGCGTCTTCGTGCACCTTGGCCTGTTGCCGTACCTCAAGGAGTGCGGGGAGCTGAAGACGAAGCCGATGCAGCACAGCGTCAAGGAACTCCTCGGCTTCGGCATCCAGCCAGACATCATCATGTGCCGGAGCGAGAAGCCGCTCACCAAGTCGATCCGCGAGAAGCTCGGCCTCTTCTGCAACGTCGAGCAGGACGCGATCATCGAGAACCTAAGCGCGAAGTCGATCTACGAGGTGCCGCTGATGCTCGAGGCCGCCGGGCTCGGCAAGAGCCTCTGTAAGCTCCTCGGCCTCTCGGACTCGCCCCCCGCGCTCGAGGAGTGGAAGGAGATGGTCCAGCGCTTTTACCGCCCCGAGCGCGAGACGACGATAGCCCTCGTCGGGAAGTACGTTGAGCTCCACGACGCCTACCTGAGCGTGGCCGAGGCGTTGACCGCCGGCGGCATCTTCCACGGGGCGAAGGTGAAGATCGAGTGGATCGACGCGGAGCGGATCACCGACGAGGCCAAGGCGGCCGAGCTCCTCGGGAAGGCGAACGGGATCATCGTGCCCGGCGGCTTCGGCGATCGGGGCACGGCCGGGATGGTCCTCGCCGCGAAGTTCGCGCGCGAGCGGAAGGTGCCGTACTTCGGCATCTGCCTCGGGATGCAGATCGCCGTGATCGAGTTCGCCCGCGACGTCCTCGGCATGGCAGGGGCGAACTCCTCCGAGTTCGACGCGGCGACCGAGTATCCGGTGATTGACCTAATGCCCGACCAGCAGGGCGTCAAGCTCGGCGGAACCCTCAGGCTCGGGGTGTGCCGCTGCGTGATCGCCGAGGGAAGCCTCGCCGAGCGCGCGTATAAGATCCACGATATCCAGGAACGGCACCGCCACCGCTACGAGTTCAACAACCTCTACCGCCCGCAGTTCGAGGCGTCCGAGATGGCATTGACCGGCCGCAACCCGGAGCGCAACCTGATCGAGATCGTCGAGATCAAGGGGCATCCCTGGTTCGTCGGGGTTCAGTTCCACCCGGAATTCGCCTCGCGCCCGAACAGGCCTCATCCCCTGTTCCGCGACTTCATCGGCGCCACGCTCGGTCGCGGTTGATAGTTTATTTTGCGGCGAGGCCCGCCTCGCGCGCGACGAGGGCGAACGCCGCCTCTCGCGCCTCGAGGAGCACGTCCGCGTCCCTGACCGGGTCCGCGACCTCGAACGAGAGGTAGCCGGACTGCTCGATGCCCGCCACGTCTCCCGGCCCGCGTAGGGCCATATCCTCTTCCGCGATCCTGAAACCGTCCGCCGTTTCGTGCATCACGCGGAGCCGCGCCTTTGCCTCCTCGGTGAGGCCGTCCGCGTACACCAGGAAGCAATACGACTCGAGCGGCCCGCGGCCCACCCGCCCGCGGAGCTGGTGTAGGGCCGCGAGGCCGAAACGCTCCGCGTGCTCGATGACCATGCAGGTCGCGTTCGGCACGTCGACGCCGACCTCGACGACGCTCGTCGCGACGAGGACGCCGATAGTACCGGAGCGAAATTCCGCCATGATCGAGCGCTGCTCGTCGTCTCCCACGCGCGAATGGATCAGGGCGATCCCGACGCCGGGGAACGTCCGCCCAAGCTCGTCGCGCATCCGCTCGGCCGACTTAAGGTCGGTGGTCTTTCCATCGGCATGTTCCCCGTCCTCGATGAGCGGGTAGACGAAGTACGCCTGCCTGCCCGCGCGGAGCTCGCGCGCGACGAACTCGTACACGCGCCCCTCGTTTCCCATGCGCGCGAGGTGCGTGACGATCGGCTTCCTTCCCGCGGGCATCGAGCGGATCACGGAGACGTCGAGGTCGCCGAACGCGGAGAGCGCGAGGGTTCGCGGTATCGGCGTCGCGCTCATCATCAGGAAGTGCGGGGGCTTTCGCTCCGGGTCCGACGCGGCGCCCTTCTCG
>JAKPSR010000029.1 GCA_029571425.1 Spirochaetota bacterium
CTCCAACCCCGAGTTCCTCCGCGAGGGTTCCGCCGTCCAGGACTTCATGCACCCCGACCGCGTCGTCATCGGCGCCGAGAGCGACCGCGCGCGCACCCTGATGAAGGACGTCTATCGGTCGCTTTACATAAACGAGACCCCGTACATCGAGACCAATATCGAGACCGCCGAGATGATCAAGTACGCCTCGAACTCCTTCCTCGCAGTCAAGATCACCTTCATCAACGAGGTCGCCAACCTCTGCGAGCGCGTCGGCGCGAACGTCCAGGACGTCGCGAAGGCGATGGGGCGCGACGGGCGCATCGGGGGGAAGTTCCTGCACCCGGGTCCCGGCTACGGCGGGAGCTGCTTCCCCAAGGACACCCAGGCGATGGCCCGCATCGGCCGAGACGCGGGCGAGCCCCTGTCGATCGTCGAGACGACGATCGAGGCGAACGAGAGGCAAAAGGAGCGCATGGTCGCCAAGATCGAGGCGGGTCTCGGCGGCTCGGGCAGCCTTAAGGGAAAGACGATCGCCGTCCTCGGCCTCGCGTTCAAGCCGAACACCGACGACATGCGCGAAGCCCCCGCCCTGACGATCATCGAGGGACTCGTGGCACGAGGCGCGCGCGTTCGCGCCTGCGACCCCGCCGCGCTCAAGGAAGCCACGTGGAGGCTCGAGACCGTCAAGGCGAGCGTCGACTTCCTCGCCGACGAGTACGAGACCCTCAAAGGCGCCGACGCCGCCGTCCTCATGACCGAGTGGAACCAGTACCGCAACCTCGACCTCGCGCGCGTGAAGGGGCTCCTCTCCTCGCCCGTGTTCTTCGACCTCCGGAACGTCTATAAGCGCGAGGACCTCGAGCGCTCGGGGTTCAAGTACTTCGCGGTGGGAAAGTAAGGAAATAAGGATTCTTATGTCAGACGCCATGGAAAAATGGGATCTCGTCATTGAGCCCAAGAGGAAGCTGTTTGACCTCCAAATCCGCGAGGTCATCCGCTACCGCGATCTCGTGTGGCTTTTCGTCAAGCGCGATTTCGTGACGCAGTACAAGCAGACGATCCTCGGGCCCCTGTGGTTCATCATTAACCCGCTATTATCCACCGTGATGTTTGCCTTCGTGTTCGGGAACCTCGCCAAGATCGGGACGGACGGGATCCCCTATATCCTTTTCTACTACGCGGGGACCATGCTCTGGAACTTTTTTTCCGGGGTATTCACCGATTCAAGCAACGTCTTCGTGAATAACGCAAGCCTATTTGGCAAGGTGTACTTTCCGCGTTTTACCGTTCCCATAAGCAACGTGTTCAACAACCTCACTAAGGTGTGCGTTCAGTTCGCGACGCTTATGGCCTTCTTCGTCTTTTATCTCGTTACCACGGACTCGGTGCGTCCTTCTTGGTGGGCACTTGCCTTTCCCCTGCTGCTCGTCTGGCTCGCCGCGATCGGCATGGGCTTGGGCATGGTCATCTCGTCATTGACGACGAAATACCGCGACCTTAAGTACCTGGTTTCCTTCGCGCTGGGCCTCGCGATGTACGCGACGCCGGTCGTCTATCCCCTTTCGCAGATACCCAGCGATTTCGCCTGGATTATCTACGTCAACCCGGTAAGCGCCCCCATCGAGCTTTTTCGCGTCTGGTTCTACGGCGCGGGGTTCGTGCCGACCGTCATGACCATTTCAAGTCTCGGCATGACGGCCTTCTTCCTCGTGCTAGGACTCGTGATGTTCAACCAGAACGAGCGAAACTTCATCGACGTCGTGTAATACAAGGTTAGGTGTACCGGTTATGAGCACAGTCGCTATTCGCGTTGAGCATCTTTCGAAGATGTACCGTCTCGGCGTTATCAATAATGGCACTCTTTGGAAGGATATCCAGACTTGGGCGGCGCTCAAGATGGGCAAGGAAGACCCGCACTCTAAGATCGGCGAAGACAGATACTCGGGTGACGAGGATCATTTCTGGGCCCTTAAGGACGTGTCCTTCGATATCCAGCAGGGCGACCGCGTCGGCATCATCGGTAAGAACGGCGCGGGCAAGAGCACGCTGTTAAAGCTCCTCTCGCGGGTAACGGCGCCGACCGAAGGCATAATTAAAGTAAAGGGGAAGATTTCGAGCCTGCTTGAGGTCGGCACCGGATTCAACGGCGAGCTGACGGGCCGCGAAAACATCTACCTTAACGGCGCGATCCT
>JAKPSR010000036.1 GCA_029571425.1 Spirochaetota bacterium
CTCGCCGAATGGATTGAGAGAAATGGGATTAAGCTCGATGAATTCGGCGCGCGCGAGTACGACAATCCGCCGGCCGAGCGGGCGGTGCTTTTCTCGACGCCCGGCGGGCTTATGCGCACGGCGGAGCGATGCGCGCCTGGAATATCGGAAGCGACGAGAAAAATCGAGGGTCACCCGCAGGTTATCCATTATCTTGCCCACATGGGCGAGGCGGTAAAAGCGGGGGACTCGCCGATCCATACATTGATCGACTGCCTGAACTGCGAGATGGGATGCAACGGGGGCCCCGGCACGCTGAACCGGGACAAGCACGCCGACACGGTCGAGGGCGCGATCGAGCGCCGAAACCGCGAGATGCGAAAGCTATATGAGCAGAAATGGCCCGTATTCGGGAAGAAGAGCGCGTACAAAAAACTCGAGCGGATCATCGGCCGATACTGGAAAAGCGGGCTTTATGCCCGGTCCTACACGGATCGATCACGCACCTTCCACGCTGCGATCAGAAAGCCGAGCCAAGCCGAGATCGAGCAGTGCTTCGCCGAGATGCATAAAAAGGAGAAGGCCGATATCCTCAACTGCGGCGCGTGCGGCTATAACAGCTGCGAGCAAATGGCGGTCGCCGTCATCAACGGCCTCAACCGACCGGAGAATTGCCGACACTACATGAGCGTCGAGATCGAGATGATGCACGAGGCCCATAAGGAGTCGCTCGCGACGACCGTCACGACCATCTCGGCGCGCGCAGAGTCGACCCTTAGGGAGAGCCTTTCCGGAATCGGGAAGCTGACCGACGTCACGGCGGACATGGCCGCGTACGTTACGCAATCGTCCGCGTCGATCGAGCAAATGGTCGCCAACGTCGGATCGATCACGAAGACGCTCGAGCGAAACGCCGAGATGGTGCTTCTCCTCGACGAGGCGTCGGCGTCCGGGCGGCAGGACATCAACTCGGTGGCGACGTTGGTCAGCGAGATATCGTCGCACTCGGCGTTCCTCGCGGAGGCGAGCGAGATAATCAAGCGGATCGCGAGCCAGACCAACCTGCTCGCGATGAACGCCGCGATCGAGGCGGCGCACGCGGGCTCCTACGGGCTTGGCTTCGCGGTCGTCTCAAGCGAGATCCGCAAGCTCGCGGAGAATTCCAGCGCGCAGGCGACGTCGATCGCGAAGTCGCTGAAAGCCATCAAGGCGTTGATAGACAAAACCGCGGGGTCGGCGCAGGACGCCCAAAAGAGCTTCGAGCGCATTGTCTCGATGACGGGCACGGTCCGCGAGCAGGAAACGCTGATCAAGAACGCGGCGTCCGAGCAAAGGGCCGGCGGGCAGCAAGTCCTCGAGGCCCTCGTCAAGATGAACGAGCTAACCGCCCTGGTGCGCGACGAATCGCGCGCGCTGACCGAGTCGAGCAAGACTCTCCTTTCCGAGATCGGGAACCTCTCGTCCGTGCGCGGCGAGACGCGCGAAGAGGAAGAGGACCTGGTCGCGGCCGGGACACCTTAGACGCGTCACGAAAGCAACGCGGCTCCGTACAATCCCTCGGGAAATTTGATCGACTGAATCCCCGAAAGAAACGCATCGAGGAGCTCGGGATCGAAGCCGACGCCTCGACCCGCGCGCATGATGTCCAGAGCCTCGCCGAACGGCATCGCCTCCTTGTAAACCCGCTTATTGACGAGGGCGTCGAAGACGTCGGCGATCGAGACGATCCGCGCCTCGATGGGAATATCCTTTCCCGCGAGCCCGGAAAGATACCCTGACCCGTCCCATTTCTCGTGATGGTAGAGAATGATGTTCCGCGCGGCAGCGTCAAAGCCGTCGTCGCCGATGATGCGCGAGCCGATGGACACGTGTTGCTTGACGTGCTCGAACTCATCGTGGGTAAGGCGACCCGGCTTAAGGAGGATTTCCTTGTCGATGCCAACCTTTCCGATGTCGTGAAGGGGCGAGTAAAGCTTGACGGTCTTGACGAACGGCTCGTCGAGCCCGGCGCGCCGCGCGATAAATTCCGAGAGGATCGAGATGCGGCGCACGTGATTCCCCGTCTCCTCGTCGAAGAACTGGTTCGCGTTCTCGAGCGCGGAGACCATCGCGAAGTGCAGCGACTCTATCTTGCCGCTCAGCTCGTCTATCACGCGCTTCTGCCGATACGACGAGCACGCGTCCTTGACCGTGAGCACGAGATCGTGACGGTCCCAGGGCTTCGCGAGATACCGATAGAGCGCGTTGTTGTTCACGAGCCTGACGACAGCGTCAAGGTCGGAGAATCCGGTAAGAAGGACGTTTCGGCAGTCGGGAATGCGCCCTCGGAGACCAAGAAGGAGCTCGTCGCCGGTTATCATCGGCATGCGCTGGTCCGAAATCATGACGAGGATGTCCCCGCCTTCGGCGAGTATGTCGTCGACGAGGTCGGGCACCTGCACGGGCGAGTCCGATATCTCGATATTCACGTCGCGGAAGAACGGGTCGAGCCTGAGTTCTTGCTTGAGGCTCTGAACGACCGCCCGCTCGTCGTCGACGCACACGATGAACTCGCGCCTGTCAGTCATCAATGCAACACCTCTCGATCACGGCGGCAAGCTCGGAGGTTCGCCAGGGCTTTTCGAGGACGGCCACGACCGAGCCGCCCTCGAGCACACGATCGATGACCTCCCGGTCGGCGTGACCCGTCACCATCACCGCCTTAATCGCCGGATACCGCTGATGCACGAGATCGATGAACTCGTCCCCCTTAATTCCCGGCATCAGCCAGTCGGAGATGACGAGGATTACGGTGACCCCGTCGGCTTCGAGGTCGTTAATCGTCTCGAGCGCCGACTCCGCGTCGATGGCCTGCTCATATACGAATCGCGAGCCGAACGAGCGCTTAAGCTCCTGGATCATGGAGAGGAGGATGATCACCTCGTCGTCGACGCACAGAATGGCGCGCTTGCCCATACATCACCTCCCGTTGCCGCTCAACGCGGGCAAGATCACCGAAAAAACGGTGCGGCCCGGAGACGACTCGACCTCTATCGTCCCCCGATGGCCCTCCACTATGCGGCGGCAGATATCAAGCCCCATGCCCATCCCCTCCCCGTGCTTCTTCGTCGTGAAGAAGGGATCGAAGATACGTTCACGAATCTCCGGTGGAATGCCGGGTCCGTTGTCCCGAAAGCTCACGACGACCGAGTCGCCGCGAAGCTCGCTCCTGATCTCGAGCTCGCCGCGGAATTCCATCGCCTGAGCCGCGTTCCTGATGAGGTTCATCCACACTTGCGAAAGCTTTTCCGACGAGCCGACCGTTCGCGCCCCGGAGAACGCCGTGGTAACCGAGACCCCGTGCTTCAGGGAATTCGTCATCAACGTCAAGACGCGCGCGATGTCCCCGTCAATGTCGACCTCGCGGCTTTCCTCGGCGGTCTCCGGCGCGAGATACGAGCGCAAGGCCGCGACGACACGCGAGGCCTTATCCGCCGACTCCCCGACGATCGCGGCCATGCGCCGAGCGATCGCGGGGGAAGACGCGGCCTCGATCGCCGCGAGGTCGTTTTCGGTCCCGAGCAAGGGGGCAAGCTCGGCGACGCGCGACGCGACGCCGAGGTCAACGAGGGCGGCGGCCACATCGTTCGCGCGGTCGACGCCTGCCGCGGCGAGGGCTTCGGCGGTCTCGCGCGACTGCTTTCTCGAGGGAAGCGGGACGGAGAGCGTCCGATTCTCCTCCATGGCGGCGGCGAGAACGGCCTCGTACAGCGCGCGCGCCCGCTCAGAGAAACCGTCGGGCGCGCGGCAACGCACCGCGTGACCGTCGAGAAACTCGGCGAGCGAGCGGGCGGACGAAACGATGGCGCCGAGCGGGGTATTGAGCTCGTGCGCGATCCCGGCGGAAAGCTGTCCCAACGCGGAAAGCTTTCCCGACTCGATAAGCCTTTCCTGCAGGAGGCGAAGCTCCGCGATCGACGCCTCAAGCTCGACGGTCCGCTCGGCGACGCGCGACTCGAGACGCTCGTTCGCGACGACGAGCTCCGCGTTTTTTTCACGGATGCGGGCGGCCATGCCATTCATAAGTGACACAAGGTAATCGAGATCCGAGTAACCCGTTGCGTCAATCGCCGTTCCGTAATCGCCCGAGCCGATCCGCTCGATACCGCGCACCATCCCCGCGAAGGTACCGACCACCTTTCGCCGCACGAGGTAACGAACGCCGGCGATATTGGCGATGGTTATGGCGATCACTATGGCGACCATCGTGAGTGAGAACGCGCGGACCATCGCGAAGACGCCGCCGTCCTCCGGCCACAGGACGATTCGGCCAAGCAGGATGTCCCCATGATAGATATCGCGTTCCTGAGTCTCGACCAACGAAGGAAGCGAGGGGGAGCGACGATCCATCAGCACCCCGGTCGCGAACGACTCTATCCTGACGCCGTTGACGCGCCCGGAGGAAAGGAGTACCTCGCCTATCCTGATAGCCTGCTCGTCATCGATGTTATACAGGGGCTCCGCAAGGATGTCCCGCATTTCGTCCGCGGTGACCGCGCTCGAGAGGCGCAGCGCCCGTACCTGAAGGACGATCATCGCGAAAAGGGAGCACACGAGAACGGCGAACACGATACCGGTCGAGAGCATGATCGAGAGCCGCTGGCTTTCGTTGAGCAGACTTCGCGGCCGCTTGACCTGGCCCGCGGCGGCGACGTGAAAAGGCTTTGTCATCGAGGGACGGCCTCGTGGGCGAGCCGGTCGAATTCGCCCAAGGCAAGGCCCTCTCGGTTCGCCTTCTCGAACGCGGCGAGCAATCGACGCCCGCGCTCGTCCTTCCGGAAGATACTGTATACCTTGACCGGCTCGACCGGGATTAGGAGGACGCGAACCTCGCCGAGCATCTCGTTCTGGGCGAGGTAATAGATCATCGACTCATAGTTGATGTCGAGCATCGCGTCGATCCTGCCCGCGAGGAGCTTACGAAGGTTTACCTCTCGGTAATCCTGGTTCGCGATCAATTCGATGGTGATTCGCGTATCCACGAAAAACTCGGGGATGTAGGTATCGCGCATGAAGCCGATGCGCAGGCCGAAGAACTGCGATGGCGACGTTGCCTGTACGAGAGGGCTGTCCCTGCGCACGATCACGCAGCTTTTTATCAGCGTGAGATGACTCTGCGGATAAAGGAAGCGAGCCTCGCGGTCCGGGATCTTGGTAAGCTGAGGGACGACGTCGACCTCCCCGTTCTCGAGCATCATGACGGCGCGGGAGATAGGGAAAGGCCCGAGCACCTCGATCTCGACCCCCATTCGCGGGGCGATAAAGCGGCGCCAGTACTCGACCGTGACTCCGCCCGGGCCGGATTCCGTCTCCATCATGAACGGCTCGAGCTGGAAGACCGCTATCCGAAGCTTCTCGGCGCGCGCGGGGATGGCGCATAAAAGGACAAGCATGGCAAAAAGCGCACGGGGGGCGCGCATCATCGTGAACCTCCCACGACAAGAATCGTTCTTGCTTTAAGTATAGAGATTGTCGACGCGCGCGCAAGGCAAAAAAAGGGGCTGCGCGCTTTGCGGCAGCCCCTCGATCAAGCCGTATTGTGTTATTTGATGCGCGCCTTTAGCTCGTTCATGTATTCCTGAAGGCTCTGGTCGATGATGGTGGTCCACGCCTTCGTCCCGCCCGCGGCGCTCTTCCGGCTGATGGAGCAGATCACCTGCTCTTCCTTGCCGGAAACCAAGATGGCGGGCCCGGTGACGAACACCTCGACTTGCCCCTCGAGGGTGATTGCCCAGAAACCGGGCACCATCCAGCACCAGAAGCGGTTTACCGTGACGGACACGGGGGTGCCGTTCTTCGCCTCGGGAGAATCCTTCGGGACGACGACATAGCCCTTATCGCGAAGCGCCTTCACGGTCGCCTCGGCGAACAAATCGGAGACGGTTCGCCCCTCGGGAAGCAGGATGTCCCCAAGCGCCTTTCCGTATCCATTGCGCTTGCGGGCGATGGCGCGGGAGGTTATTTCCTTATTGGTGATCTGGCCGTCCTTCAGCGAGGGAATCGAAGGCTCAGTGGGCTTTGCCTCGAAAACACGGGCGTCGGATACGTTGTCGAGGTACACGACCTTGCCGCTCGCCGGGTTCGGGCCGGCGTCGACGCGATAATCGATAACCCCCCGACTCGTCGCGCATGACGCGAGCGAAATAAGGGCGAGGGCAACAAGTGCCACGGAGAACGCGCTAATACGTTTCATTGATTCCTCCACGTTTTGATATACCCGACATCAGTCGGATATATCAAAAGTATGGTACCGTCACCCGCACCTGTCAACCGAGATTTGCCCCATTCGTCCTGACCACCTCGCGGAACCAATATCCGGAATCCTTTATCGTCCGTTTTTGGGTTGCGTAATCGACGTGGATAAGCCCGAATCGCTCCTTATATGCCTCGGACCACTCGAAGTTATCCATTAAGCTCCAATGGAAATAGCCCTGGATGTCGGCCCCGTCCGCGATCGCGCGATCCAAGCCAAGGAGGTACCGATGCAAGAAGTCGATGCGGGCAGGGTCATGAACCTTTCCGTCGAGATGGACCCAATCGTGCGAGGACATGCCATTCTCGGTAACGATGATCGGGACGCCATATCGCTCGGACAGGAATCGCGGCCCCCAGCGAAGGGTTTCTTGCTCGACGTTCCACTTGATCGCCGTTTGCGGTATTCCGGGCACTTGCGGAACCTGGACGGGCATTCCGTCGTCGCCCGCGCGGATATTCCGGCCCGAATAGAGGTTGATCCCGCAAAAGTCGATCTTTCGGCTAATGCCGGCCATGTCGCGTTCCCAACCAGCAGGCAGGTCCTTACCGATGACGCCGAGAAGGTCCGCGGGGTATTCTCCCTTAAAGACCGGGTCGGTAAAGAGGGATATCGTCCAATGAATCGGGCGGATGGGGGTATAATTGAAGAATACGCGGCGCGCGGCCTCGATGTCCCGCGGGTCGTCGGTCATCGGAATCATAGACTGGGTGGTCGGGACGAAACCGATGGAGTACCGATCGCCGCCTGCGGCGCGCAGTATATCCGTCGCGCGGCCATGGGCGACGAGGACGTTATGCACCTCGTGCGCGACGTCGCATTGCGGCAGATGATAGCCAGGCGCTTGGCGTCCATCGACCGTGCCGAGTCCCACGAAGCACTGCGGCTCGTTGAAGGTCATCCAGCGCGAAACGCGATCGCCCAGCCGCTTCACGACCGCTGCGGTGTATTCCTCGAAGGCCCCGACGATGGCGGGGTTCATCCATCCCCCTTCCCGTTGGAGGCATTGGGGAAGGTCCCAATGGTACAGGGTGAGCCAAGGCTCGATGCCGGCCTCAAGAAGCCCGTCGACGAGGCGCGAATAGAAATCGAGGCCTTTCTCGTTGACCGCGCCCCTGCCGGCGGGAAGGACGCGCGGCCAAGCGACCGAGAAACGGTACGCGGGGAGCTCGAGCTCCTTCATCAGCGCGATATCCTCGCGCCAGCGGTGATAGTGATCGCAGGCTACTTGCCCGGTCTCGTCGTTATAGGTTTTTCCTGGCTGGGCCGAGAATACGTCCCATATGGATGGGGTTTTCCCATCCTCGTCCCATGCGCCTTCGATTTGGTACGATGCGGTCGCGGCGCCCCAGATAAAGTTTTTCGGAAAAGCCATGATCTCTCCTCTTAAGAAGAGTGTAATCAACCGAATCGCTTTCGTGAAGGGGTTTTGAGCTAAAAAATTTCCTTTTTCAACTAATTTACGTTCATCATATGAACATTGGCAACAAAGCCACAAAAGAAGCCCAAGATGGACAGATCACCCCTTTTGCGTTACCCTAGTTCCCGTATGTTCGAGTTGTTAAGGCGCCTGTTCGCGCGACGCCCTTCGCTGAATCGGGACGAGGATTCCGTGGTGGAGGAGCGATGGCACACCGATTTCTCCCGCCCCCGCGGGTCCCGTTTCGCCGACGAAGAGACAGAATCCTATCGCGCGCACGTTGACGGAGGGCTTCGCCTTTCCCTCGCGCGCGAAGGCGTCTACGCATGGACGGTCGATCCCCTCTATCGATACCGAGATCTCGCCATCGAGGCGACGATCAAGTTTCCCGACGCCGTTCCGGGCAATGAGTCGGTCGAAGGGCCCAATCCCGACGCGCGCGCCGGTACGATGGCCCTCGGGATCCTCTTTCGGTACATCAACGAGGGGACGTTCTACGCGGCGCTCCTCTCGGACGGCGGACTCGTCCGCGTGGACGCCGTCGTCAACGGAACGCCGATCCCGATTCTCGGCTGGACCGAGACCGCGGCGATGCAAGACTCGAGGACTGACGCACGCGCGGCGGACGAGGACGAGCGCCGCACGCACACCCTTAGGGTGATCGCCCAGGACACGAGCGTCACGGTCGTCGTCGACGACGAATGGGTCGCCGAATGCGCGGACGACACCATTCAGGCCGCGGGGAAGGTAGCGTTCGCCGCGCAAAATTGGCGGGCGCCCGTGCCCTGCCGCGGTGTGCTCGAGTCCCTCGAAATCGAGTCACGACAGATCGAGGTCGAGATTCTTCGCGCTCGCTGGAACGAGTACATCCCCATCCCGCCGGAACGGCACGTGGGCCTCGCCCGAACGTGGTACGCGATGGGCCAATACGTTAACGCGCTTATCGAGCTTCGCAAGGTTTGGCGCCTGAGGGAACCCGGATACGACGACCTCCTGATCGGCGCTCAGGCGAGCCTCGCGCAGGGCATGCTGAGCGAGGCGGAGGATCTCGCGCGACGGGCCCTCGACTCGCGGCCGGGCGATGGGTTGGCAATAGCCGAGTTGGCGGGCGCGCTGCACCTGCAGGGAAAATCGCGCGAGCTTGCCGAACTTCTCGACCGGTCGCCCGAGGCGACCGAGGGCTCGGCGTTCCTGCTTAACCTTCGCGGGCACCTCCTCGACGAGAAGGGGGATTACCTTGGCGCGGCCGCCTCGTACTGCCGCGCCGCCGCCCTTGATCCCGCGCAGGGCCTGTACCGGCTTAACGAAGGAAACGACCTGGACCGCTCCGGCGACCCCGGGGCGGCCATCGAGGCGTGGATCGCGGCGGCGCGCGCGTTCCTCGACGCCGAGGAGTACGACGACCTCGAGGCCCTCGTGCCGCTTTTGCTTTCGCGCGCGGGCGATGACGCGCGAGTGCGCGCGATAGCCGGGAAATATCGATACGCGGTGGGCGACGCGGACGGCGCGGAGAGCCTGCTCGGCGGTCTATGCGCCGACGCGACCGACGATCCCGCGGTCTGGTACCTCGCCGGGATGATCGACGCCTCGCGCGGGAGGCGCGACGAGGCGACCGAGCGGTTCGCGCGCGCTCTCGAGCTGAGCCCGGAGTATCCGCTGTTCGCCTTTCGCCTAGCCGAATCCCTCTACCTTGCGGGTAAGGAATGCGCGAGCGAGATCGCGCGGGCGCTCGCGCTCGATGGCGAGAACGGCTGGGCGCACAACCTCGCCGCGATCCACGCCCTCGATCGCGGGGACCTTCCGGCAGCCCTTGAAGCGATCGCGCGATCGCGCGCCCTCCTACCCGCCGAATTCCCCGTGCTGCAGAACGAGGCGGAGATATTGCGCCGGAGCGGTCGAATCCGGGAGGCGCTCGCCATGCTTGACCCGGAATCCCCGAGCGCGGCGGAGGCAGCCAAGGTTGCCGGACCGGAGGCGATTCACGCGGGGGCTAATCTCCTTGCCGCGGACGGCCTTTTCGAGGATGCGGAGGAATGGTATCGCCGCGCCGCGCGCGCGCGCCCATTCGACGCGGGGATACTGACCGACCGGGCGGCAAACTGCCTCGAGATAGACCTGCTGAGCGAGGCGGACGACCTCCTCGCGCGCGTTCTCGACCGCGAGCCGTCCGCGCGCGCCTATCGCCTCGTATCCGTCCTCGCCGCGCGAAAGGGGGAGTACCCCCGCGCGGAGCTCGCCCTCGAGCAGGGCTTGGCGGAGTTCCCCGGCGACGCGGACCTCCTGCGGGACCTCGCGTCCTTTCTCCTCTTGACGAGAAAGCCCGAGCGCGCGCGCGACGTCGCCAAGCGCGCCGAGGACGGCGGAAACCCGAGCCTCGCGCGAGAGATCGCTGCCCGCGTCGAAGACGCCCTGACTGACCGAATCGACTGCGCCGAATGCGGCCGCGAGTGGCGCGTCCCCAAGGGGGCGCCGGCGCGCCCCATCGGTACCCTGCACGCGGAACCGCCCGACGAACTCCCCGCGGGAACGTGTCCCGCGTGCGGGAAAACATACTGCATCGCGTGCGCGCGCCGCGCGCTCGACGAGGACGGCCGATTCCGATGCCTGTCCTGCGGATCGGCGCTTAAGCTTGGCGACCCTCGCGTTTCCTGGCTAATCGGGGAGTGGCAAAGCGCGTCGACGCGCGCGCCCTCGTAACCGGGCCGACCCGCGTTCCGCAAACGGCGAAAATAGGATACAATGGCGGGGTGAGGGTCCCCCGCCGCATCGTCGTATGGACAACCATGATCGCCTCCTTCCCCTTCATCGGGATGCTCGCGTGGAACCAATACCTTTGGCTCGAGGAGCTACGGACCCGCGAACGGGCGCAAATCGAGGCGAACATGAAAGACTCGACGCAAGCCCTTTCCAAGCGGCTGCTTGACGAGGCCGCCTTCACCTTCTCGGTCTTCCGCATCCGACGCGAGGACCTCGCTCACATCGAGGAAGCATTCGCCGAGCGTTACCGGTTCTGGGCCGCTTCTTCCTCGGCGCCCCGGTCGTTGAGAGACGTGTTTCTCGTTCGGGACGGCAAGGCAAAACGGTGGGACGGCGAGGCGTTCGTGCCCGCGCCAAACGCGCACCCGAACGAGCTGCTCGCCCCGCTCGCAGGCGATCGCGCGCGAAGCTTCCGGGTTATCGACGCGCAAAATGACCTCTTCCTTTTCGCCCGATACTCACCAGAGGAGGGCGGAGAATGCTGGATCGTGGCGGCCATCGACAAGGAGGCGATCCGGCGAGAGCTCCTCCCATCCCTCGCCGCGCAGAGCCTTCAGTCCGGCCCGGTCTACCGTCACCGCGTCCTCGACGCGCAGACGAGCTCGATCATCTACGACTCCGAGCCGGACGCCGGAACCTTTCTCCCCGACATCTCCTTCCCTCTCCTTTCCGAAAAGGCGATGAGTTCCCTCAGGAGGCGAACCCTCTCGGCGGCGGGCTCCGCGCCCGACCAAGTCGGCCCGCCCTTCCCGGACGAGGACCAGCAGATACTCTTCCCGTACTTCGTGCTTCAGGTGATGCACAAGGAGGCTTCGCTTTCGGCCCTCGCGCGCCGCGCCAAGACCCAGAATCTTGCCATCACCCTCGGCACCGTCATCCTCCTCGGCCTCGCGATCGTCACGCTCGCGGAGACCGCGCGTCGCACTCAGGCGCTCGCGACGCGACAAAGGGAATTCATAGCGACCATCACCCACGAGCTCAAGACGCCGATCGCCATAATATCGACGGCGGCGGACAACCTAAGCGACGGTCTAATCCGCGACCGGGCGAAGGCCGAGCAATACGGCGCGATGATCAAGCGCGAGGCCGCCAGGCTCGGCGCTTCGATAGAGCATTTTCTGCTGTACGCGAG
>JAKPSR010000038.1 GCA_029571425.1 Spirochaetota bacterium
TCCTCATCGCCGGGTTTCCCGGGGAGGATGAGGAGGATTTCCGCCAAACCCTCGAACTCTGCCAAGCCGTCGGCTTCGCCGGGATACATCCCTTCCCCTTCTCGCCGCGTCCCGGGACCGAGGCGTGGGGGATGCGCCCCCGCGTAAGCGAGCGGGTCGCCGGCGAACGGGTCGCCGCCCTGCTCGCCCTCGGCGCCCAAGGACATGAGACCTATACGAGACGATGGATTGGGCGTCCGCTCGCCGCCGTCGTCGAGCGCGCAGACACGGTCCTCACCGAAAACTATCTATCCGCGCACCTCGATCCGCCCGCGCAGAGGCCCGGTTCGGGAATTATGGTAGTGCTGACGGCCCCCGGGCAGGCCCGCCAGGTTCCCTAATCGAGTGTATTTTATTTATATCAATTTTCTCTAATTTATTGAAATCCACAATCCAGCACTCTATACTCTTCGTAGGAGGATGCAGTATGCGAAAAGCCATACACCGGATCCCTCGGATCCTTATTATAAATGTACTCGCTTTCTCCCTTTTCTCATGCGATGCCTTGATGAATCCGGAGAGCGTGTTCGCCTCGATGGATAAGCCGGACACGGCGGCCATTTCGAGGGAAACGGGCACGAGCCTCATCGATATCCTGATGGCGATGGAAGGATCGGATGCCTTTTATGACTCCCTCAGCGACGAGGAGATTGCCCGCATAACGGCCAGCCTCAACGCGATCATCAATAACCCAGCCTACAGCGCGGAGGACCGCGCCAACGCGGCCTTGATGCTCGCCGAGCTTTCCCTGCTGACCAATGACGACGCGAACGATACCGTTAACGATCTCGCCGACGCGGTGCTGAACGCCGAGGACTACGCGAGCGAGGAAGGGCTCGGGGCCTTGATCGGCATGCTTACCGGGTCCATCGAGGGGATCGCCGGCGACGAGGCGGCCCTTGAGTCGTTCCTTTCCGACATGATGACGATCAGCGGCGCCTACGAGGATATCGCCCTCCTCGGCGCGGGCGACGTTACCTTCGGTGACCTCCAAATCTACGCGACGGCCACCGTCTTCGCGAGCGTGGTCGAGCTCTACGAAGCCGCCGGATCGACCGACGCGCTCTCCGACGCGGCGCATGCCCTCTCGGTCGCGCTGACCGCCGACCCGGTGGTAGACTTCGATTACGAGGCGCTGATCCCGTCAGGGGCGAGCACGGAAGACCTTGAGACGATCATCCGCGGGGCAGACGGCGCCGCCGATGACGCGCTGGGAAAGATAACCACGTTGGTCGAGCTCGCCGAGCTCGCCGGAGTGCCGAGCGCGGCTGACACGATTCGCGAGGCCTTTGGCGTTGCGTCCGGGACCTAAGGGAGGGAACCATGAACGCGCAAAAACTATCGCTCATCATCGCCCTCGCCGTGCTCATCGTTCCAACCGTTGTGTCGGAAACCGTCGAGGTCGAGCCCTTCAACCCGCTGACGCCGCGCGTCGCCGGGATGGGAAGCCCGACACTCGCCGCCCCGAAAGGCCGCGAAACGCTTTGGACGAATCCCGCGGGATTCGCCGTCGGTAAAAGAAGCTTTACCCTGTTCGCGATCGGGGCCTCCGCGCTCGGGAACCCGGCGGACGTGATGGACGCGTTGAGCGCCGACGTCGGGGACGCCGGGGAGATGCTCTCGGCCCTCGAGCCAGTTATCACGAAGAGCGGCGCGGGCTTTAACATCCAAGGCGGGCTCGCCTGGGTCGGCAAGCGAATCGGCGTGGGCTTAAACCTCGACGCGGACGCCTACGTGTACGGGCGGCCCTTCCCGCTCGGGACCGAAGGCTACGTCGACTCGACGGTCGCCCTCTCATTCGGGTACGCGCACCCGATCAAGCTAACCGACTCGATCACCGTGTCGATCGGCGCGGCAGTGCACCCCTCGCTGAAGTACCGCGTCGAGCTCGACGGCGAGCTGATCGAGATGCTCGTGACCGAGGACGACCAAGCCGACGCCATCCTCGAGGAAAGGCTTGAGTCGCCGGCGTGGGGCTTCCCCATCGACGTCGGCGTCCATAGCACCCTGCCCCTCGGTTTCTCCGCCTCAGTCGTGGTCTCAGACCTAAACGGGCGGTATCGCGGCGGGGCCTCGGACGACGAATACCTCGTTCCGTGGAGCGTCGGCGCCGGCGTCGCCTGGCACCCGAACCTCGGCCCGCTCAAGTGGCTCATCGACCCGACGATCACGGCGGACGTGACGAACGTCAACCTGATCGTGAACGA
>JAKPSR010000041.1 GCA_029571425.1 Spirochaetota bacterium
AGCACCTGGCAGGGCTCGCCTATCGCTACGACGAGGAGAACCAATACCTGCTGACCGTCTCGCGCGACGAGACCGCCGGACGCGTGCTCTTCGTGATGGGGATGGTGAATGGGGTGTTCGACCGCTCGAACGAGATCGTCCTGCCGGAAACGGGCCCGGTGCGCCTTGGGCTTACCGTGCGCTACGCGCGCGCCGAGTTCCGCTACTCGCTCGACGGGAAGACGTGGAACCGGGTGCGGCCCGTGCTCGACGCGGACGTGCTGTCCGACGAGTACGGCGGGCTTGGCTTTACCGGCGCCTTCGTCGGGATGTTCTGCTGCGATACCGAGGCGTACGCGAAAACCGCGGACTTCGGCGGCTTCTCCTACACCGTGCTTTAGGTCAGTATTGCCCGGCGGGTGACTTCCCGCCGGTGCTCGCTGGATTCGCCGCGCCGGGCTTTGGCGCGCAGATCGCCTCGCTCGCCGCGTAGTTCGTCCCAAGCCGCTCTGCACCCATCTCAACGTATTTGATCGCCGTCTCCCTGTCCCGGATCCCGCCCGAGGGCTTTACCTTGACGCGGCCTTTCGCCGCGCGGATCATCGTCTGGACTGCCTCGACGGTCGCCCCGCCCGAGGCGAAGCCGGTCGACGTCTTCACGAAGTCGGCCCCGGCGGAGACGCACGCCTCGACGGCGCGCTCGATCTGGGCCTCGGTGAGGTAGCAGGTCTCGAAGATCACTTTGAGGAGGACTCCGCGCCGCTTGCAGACGGCGGCGACCGCGGCCACGTCCGCCTCCACCTCGGCCCAGGCGCCGGAGCGGATGAGGCCGAAGTTCGCGACCATGTCGATCTCGTCGGCGCCGAGGTCGGCGTAGGTCTCCGCGGCGAACGCCTTGACTGGCGTGGGCTCGGTTCCGTGCGGGAAGGACAGGACGCAACTGACGCCGGTCTCGGTTCCCGCGCAAAGGGACTTCGCGAGGGCTATGTCGCAAGGCCGCACGCAGACGGTGCGGGTCTTCCATCCAATGCTTTCTTTTATGGCGGCGATCGCCTCCTCGCGGGTGAGCTCGGGCTTGAGGACGGCGGCGTCGAGATAGCGGTTAATCGGTTCCATGCCTTCAGTATAACATACCCGTCCTTCGTTCGCCATTGTCCGACGCGGCGCGTCCATGGTATAGTACCGAAACGCCGTCGGCGATTCGCCGTGCGGCCGCGAAAAAAGAGGAGTGCGAGATGAGATACCGGGATACGCGGGATGCGTCGAGGATGGTGAGCTTCGCCCAGGCGGTAATGCAGGGGATGGATCCAGAGACCGGCGGCCTGTATATACCCGAGTCGATCCCGACCCTCCCGACGGGGCTCGTCTCTCGAAAATCGATTCCCTCGTTCCGCGAGATCGCCTTCGAGACGGCGCGGCCTTTCGTCGAGGGCGAGATCCCCGACGACGAGCTGATGGCGATCATCGCCGACGCCTATCCCTTCACCGCGCCCGTGGCGCCTATCGACCCGACCACCTACGTCCTCGAGCTCTTCCACGGGCCGACGTGCGCCTTCAAGGATTTCGGAGCCCGCTTCATGGCGCGGACGATGTCGTGGTTTAACCGGGGCGAGAAAAAGGCGCTTCACATCCTGGTCGCCACCTCGGGCGACACGGGGAGCGCGGTCGGCAGCGCCTTCCATGGGGTCGAAGGGATCGACGTCACGATCCTCTACCCGAGGGGGAAGATCTCGCCCCTGCAGGAGAAGCAGCTTTCCACCTTCGACGGGAACGTGCGCGCCCTCTCGGTCGAGGGCACCTTCGACGATTGTCAGCGCCTAGTCAAGGCCGCGTTCACCGACGAGGCCCTGCGCGGGAAGTTCCGGCTCTCGAGCGCGAACTCGATCAACATCTCGCGCCTCCTGCCGCAGGCGTTCTACTACGTGTACGGCTCCCTGCTCGTCCGCGAGCGCTGCCCCTACGACAGCAAGATCGACTGCCCCTCGCTCGTCGTCACGGTGCCGTCGGGGAATTTCGGCAACCTGACCTCCGGCTTGATCGCGCGCCGGATGGGAGCGCCGATCCGCGGCTTCATCGCGGCAACGAACGCGAACCGCACCGTTCCCGACTGGCTCGCCACCGGGCGATACGAGGCGCGGCCCTCGGTGGCCACCCTGTCGAACGCGATGGACGTCGGCGCCCCGAGTAACTACGAGCGGATGCAGGCGATGTACTCACTCGACGAGGCGCGGTCCCTGATCGCCGGCTATTGGCTCGACGACGCGGGGACGACGGAGGCGATGCGCTCCTGCCACGAGAAGACGGGGTACGTGATCGACCCGCACGGGGCGGTCGCCTGGCGGGCGTGGGACCACGCGCGCTCCGGCGGGATGCGCGACTTCCTCGACGGCAAGAAGGCCGCGAGGGGCGCGTCGGGTTTTAAGGGAAACGCGAAAAGGCCGCCTGAGTGGGCGAAGGACTGCGCGGAACGGAAATGCGTCGGGATGATATTGGAGACGGCGCATCCGGCGAAGTTCGGGGAGACCGTGCGCGCGGCTATCGGCCGCGATCCCACGATCCCGGAGAGGCTCGAGCGCGTGCTCCAGCTCCCTGATCGCTCGATTCCGATGGCTGCCGACTACGCCTCGTTCCGCGAGTGGCTCGTCGCCTCGCTCTAGGCGCGATGGCCCGGGGCGTCGACCCGGCTTACTGATTCGTGTATTGCTGAACCTCGTCGATTAGGTGCTCGAGGCGGACCCCCGCTTGCTTAAAAAGCGCGATCGAGTCGTCGGCGTCGTGGTAGCGCCGCTCGGCGACGACGCGGACGATGCCACAATTGATGATCAGCATCGCGCAGGTGCGACAGGGCGTCATGCGGCAATAGAGCGTGGCGCCGTCGATGGCGACGCCGCGGCG
>JAKPSR010000043.1 GCA_029571425.1 Spirochaetota bacterium
TAAAAACGAGGTCATCGAGGCGAGAAAGGGCCAAAACGACTCCCCGGCCCCGCGAACGACGGAGTTTAAGACGAACAGGAAGGAAAGCAGGACGTAGCACGGCATGAGCCGGATCAGCATGTCGACCCCGGCGCGGACGACCACGGGGTCGCGGGAAAAGAGGGAAACGAGGAAGCCGGCGTTCCACGCGGCAAGGGCGCTGACGGCGAGACACACGAGGGTACTCATGGCCAATGTGGCGCGGAGCCCGGCGCGCACCCGGTCAAGGCGGCCGGCGCCGGCGTTTTGCCCGGTAAAGGTGGTCGCCGCGGAGGCGAAGCTCGCCACCGGCAGGAAGGCCACCGAGTCGATCTTGCCGGCCCCGCTCCAGCCGGCCATAAAGGCGGGGCCATAGCCGTTGATCAGCCGCTGGATCGCCATCGTCCCGAGGCAAAACAGCATGTTCTGCACCCCGTTCGGCAGGCCTATCCGCGCGGACTCGCGGAGGATCGGAAGGTCAAGGCGAAAGTCGCGCGCCCGGAACGAGACGAGCTTTAACTTACCGGCGATATAGGCGAGCCCAAGGACGAAGGAGACGGATTGCGAGACGACCGTCGCGATCGCGGCCCCGCGCACGCCCCAACCTAGGCCGGCGACGAAGACGAGATCAAGGACGATATTGAGAACGGTCGCGATGGCGAGAAAGACAAGGGTGGACACCGAGTCTCCGAGTCCTTGGAGGACGCCGGCGTTGACGTTATAGCCGAACGACCACACCGTCCCGAGGAAGATGACCTTGAGGTAGTCGTCGGCCATGGCCAGGGTCAGGCCCGCCGGGGTATTGAGGGCGAGAAGAAGCGGCCGCGCGAGGAAGTAGCCGAGCAGGGTCACCGGGATGGCTCCCACGAGGCCGGTCAGGTAGGCGGTGGAGACCGTCGAGCGAACGCGGTCCCGCTCGCCCGAGCCGTAGAAGCGCGCGACGACGATCGTGAAGCCAAGGCCGATCCCGGCGAAAAGGGAGGTGAGCAGGAAGGTCAGTATGAAGGTGCTTCCGACCGCGGCAAGGGCTTCCTTGCCGACGACGTTCCCGACGACGATGGAGTCGACGAGGTTGTACGCCTGCTGGAGTGCGTTCCCGACGAGAAGAGGAAGGGTAAAGCGGAGGATGTGAGGGGCCGGGCGGCCCACGGTCATGTCGGTCATGGGGCGCATTCTAGACCTCGGCGGGGGAAAAGACAACTGCAGAATGCGGGCTCATAGGCCGATAATCGTCGTATGAAGAAGTCTCGCCTTTTCATGATCGCCCTCGCCGCGCTCGCCCTCTGCCTTGCCCAGGCCGGGGCCGAGACCTTCCGTTATCGCTTCGAGAACGGGGACACGGTCAGGATCAACTCCGTCGTCCGCGAGAGCGTGCTCGTGAACCGCAGGCTTTCGCACGAGGCCGAGATCACCAACCGGATCACGGCGACCGTCTCGGACGTGCGGCCCGCCGCGGGTGGGAAGCCCGCCTCGGCCCGGTACGACGGGACCTTCATGACGAGCGAGCGGAACAGCAACCGTTCCTTCGCCTGGGGCGAGGAATATAAAAGCACGTTCAGGCGCGACGAGCTCGGCGTCTACGAGATCGGCGACGAGTTCTTCATGCCCGTCGTGCGGAACGTCCCCGTGTTCCCGGACCGAGACCTTAAGCCCGGCGACAGCTGGACGGCCGCGGGCGAGGAGGCGCACGACTTCCGCCCGGTCTTCGGGATACCGAAACCCTATCACGTCCCCTTCACCGCGAACTATGTCTACGAGGGCCCGGTCGAGAAGGACGGCAAACAATATCAATTGATCCGGGTCGAGTACACGATCTTCTTCAATACCCCGCGAGAGTACGTGCGCTCCAATGGAGCGCCGCGTTCCGACAAAGCGACCGACTACCCGGTCTCCATGATGGGATCGTCACGCCAGCACATCTACTGGGAAAGCGAGCTAGGGATGGTGCGTTTCTACGAGGAAGAATTCCTCATCAAGCTCGTGTTGGCGTCGGGGACCACGATCGAGTATCGCGGCGTCGCCGAGGCGACGGTAACCGACGTGACGCGGCTTGACCGCGCGAAGGTCGCCCGCGAGATGAACGAGGAGATCGAGAAGCTCGGCATCGAGGACGTCACCGCGAAGGAAACCGACGAGGGAGTCACCATCAGCCTCGAGCGCATCCAGTTCGAGGCCGACTCGGCGCGCCTCCTTCCCTCCGAGAAGGAGAAGATCACCAAGATCGCGGCGCTGCTCGAGCGATACCCGGACAAGGAGCTCCTGGTCTCCGGGCACACCGCCCTCGCGGGCACGGCGTCCGCGCGCCAAAAGCTTTCGGAGGAGCGGGCCGAGGCCGTCGCGCGGTTCCTCGTCGAGATGGGCGTGCGAAGCCCCTACAGCGTCTTCACGCGGGGCTTCGGGGCGGAGAAGCCGATCGCGCCGAACGACACCGAGGAGAACATGGCGCGCAACCGCCGCGTCGAGATCACCATACTCGAGAAATAGCGTCGGAACCTTGCAAGTTTTCCCGATAAATGGTACATATAGTGCCATCGGGGAAACAAGATGACATATTCAGAGCCCACGGATCTCGCCATCGTCGCATGTCCCGGCGGTGAGAAATTCGCGGATGAGGCCATCAAGCATCTGGGCCACATCTATAGCCGAAGGTTTAGGCAGAAGAGCGACGTCCTGGCGAAGCGATACGAGGTTGACCGCATCAGCCTGGTGAAGGACGTCAACTTCTACAACGACCTGCAGACATCCGACATCTGCATCAGAGGCGACATCACCAAGTACCGGGCCCCCGACTTCAAGGTGAAGGCGAGATACACCTGGTTCATGAACGGCGAGTTCAAAACCGAGATCCTTGACTGCATCCGCGGCAAGGACGTTTTTATTTTTCAGGACGTAGAGAATCACCAGGTGCTCCCGCTGAACGAGGGGAAGAACATGATGAGCCTGTCGGTCAACGACCACATCATGAGCCTCCTCGTCACGATCGACGCGGTCAGGCACGCGGGGGCGCAGCGCATCACCCTGGTCCTGCCGGTTTACCCCTACTCGAGGCAGCACAAGAAGAAGGGGCGCGAGGGACTTACCGCGAGCCTCCTTGGCCACCTGTACGAAAGCCTCGGCGTCAGCCAGATCATCACCCTCGACATCCACTCGCGCGAGATCGAGAACGCCTTCGTCAAGGCGCGCATCGAGAACCTGCACGCGAGCTACCAGATCATCCGCGAGCTCTCGAAGATCGTCGACCTCACGAGCGACAACGACGACTTCGTCGTCGTCTCGCCCGACACCGGGGCGGTCGACCGCAACAAGTTCTACGCGACCGGCCTTAAGCGGCCGCTCGCCATGCTCTACAAGGAGCGCGACTACTCGATCGTGACTCAGAACGCGAAAGCGACGAACATACTCAGCATCAAGCTCCTCGGCGACGTCAAGGGCAAAGTAGCCTTCCTCGCCGACGACATGCTCGGCACGGGCGGCACGCTGCTCAAGGCCATGGAGTTCCTCAAGGAGCAGGGGGCGACGAAGGTCATCGCCGCGATCAGCCTCCCGTTCTTCACGGGCAATGCCATCGAGCAGTTCGACGAGGCCTACGCGAAAGGCCACTTCTTCCGCATCATCGGCACGAACGCCGTCTATCACGAGGACCTGCTGTCGAAGGAGTGGTACATCAAGACGAACGTCTCCGGGCTCTTCGCGCAGGTAATCTCGCGGCTCCACCACAACCAGTCGCTGAGCGACCTCCTGGACAACCGCACCATCATCGAAAAACTCGTCAGGCAGGACTCCGCGCCAGAGGCTGAATGACCGCGCGCGCGGTCCTCGCCGTAGACGTCGGCACCTCCTCGCTGAAGGCGGCGCTCGTCACCGCCGAGGGCGGGGTCCTCGCCTCGTCGCGCGCGCGATTCCCCCGATCCGACCGACTGTACGCGCGATCCGTCGACGACTGGGCCGACGCCCTCGCTTCCGCCGTTTCCTCGCTGAGGATCGGAGAGGCGAGCGCCGAGATATCGGCGATCGCGATCTCCGGGAACGGGCCGACGGTCGTTGCGATCGGGCCAGACGGCTCCGCGGGCCGCGTGCTTTTATGGAACGACGCCGGGCCGCCCGAGGCGGAACCGCCGGCCTCGGCGGGCGCCGGTCCGTCTCTGTTCATCCCGCGCATCCTGGCGTACGCCCGCCTCTTCCCCGCCGATTTCGGCCGGGCCCGTTGGATGCTGTCCGGGCCCGAAAGCCTGGTACACGCCCTTACCGGCGAGGCGGTCACCGTGCTTCCCGAAAGCCGCTATGAATCCGCGTATTGGACCCAAGAAGCCCTCGCCGCCTTCGGGCTCGACCCGGCGCGGCTCGCCCCATTCGTCGCGCCCGGGACCCGATGCGGGCATCTCGCCGCGAGCCTGCCGGCCGCCCGCCCGCTTCTCGCCGCCGGAGTCCCGCCGCTCACGCCCGTCCTCGCCTGCGGTCCCGATTTCTTCGTCGCCCTCGTCGGGACAGACGCGCTCGAGCCGGGCCGCGCGCTTGACCGAGCGGGCACGAGCGAAGGACTCAACGTCTGCGTCGCGCGAGAGACCCCGATGCCCTCCGTGCGTATCCTCCCCTCGCCCATCGCCGGATTATGGAACGCCTCGTACTTGATCCCGGACTCGGGCGCGCGGTTCCACGCCTATCGCCGAGAGACGGGGCAGGGCGGGCGCAGCTACCCGGAGATCATGGACGAGATCGTCTCGAGCCCGATCCTTCCGGGAAAGGGAGAGACGCTCCACCCCGGCAGGCGCGTCGTCGAGGAGATCGGCTTCGCCGTCCGCGCGGGCGTCGAGACCCTTCGCGCGGCGACCGGGCACGACCCAGCCTATCGCCTCTCGGGGGGACAAGCGAGAAACGGGGCGTGGAACCAGATGAAGGCGGACATCGCCGGCGCGACGTTCACGCGCGCGGCGACGAGCGACTGCGAGCTCCTCGGAAACGCGGCGATCGCCTTCCGCGCGCTCGGGGACGCCGGTAGCCTGGAGGAAGCCGCGGCCCGCGTCTCGCGCGTCGTC
>JAKPSR010000055.1 GCA_029571425.1 Spirochaetota bacterium
AGGATCGAACGAGGAAACCTCGACCCCGCCCGCGCCGTCGTCTCGGGTGGCGACGCGTCTCCAGTCAGTCCCGTCGAGCGAGACCTCGATCGCGTACCGGCGGGCGTACGCCGACTCCCACGCGATCGTCACCGCGGACACGAGGCGTTCCTCGCCGAGGTCGAGGGTAAGGCTCTCGCCGTCCTTCCAACCGCTCGACCATCGGGTCGTCAGCGCGCCGTCGGTTGCGAACCGGGCGCCCAGCGAAGAGGTTTCGTCAGATGAGGATGTCGCCGTCGCGCAGGGAAGCGCGGCCTCGCCGGTCTTGCCAGCCGATGGCGGGGTCGCCAGGATGAACGGGTTCAGCGTTGAGCGTATTTCGCCGCCTGCGGCAAGCGTCGCGACGGCCGACAGGCGATACATCCCGGGGCGCGGTATAGTCCAGTCGATCTCGAACGGGGACCGTTCGTCGGTCCCGATCTTCTCCGCGCCGGCGAAAAAAGACACCGATCGAACGGCGTTTGCCGGCTCCGCATGCGCGCCAAGCCGAATCGGCCCGTTCGCCTGAGCGATCTGCGGTATTCGCTCTCGCTCGAGTCGGACGCTCGCCGCCCTCGCGGGTCGTTGGTAAAAAAAGTCCATGATCAATTCCGTCGCGAGCGGAGGCCATGCGTGCCCTCCGCCGCGATAGAATATACGGGCGGTGTCCGCGCCCGCGCCGCGCCAGAGGGCGCCCTCGATTCCCCGCTCCGAGAAAAAGACGTTCTCGGCTTCCTCCTCGGTACGTCGAGCGTTCTGCGGGATTGGGACCCAGTCCGGGATCGGCGTTCCTGGACCGCCATTCGCTCGGCGCCAAAAACGGATGGATTCCTCCGCGGACCGGAAGCCCCACGCGGGAAGTCCCTCAAAGGGAACTTCTTTGTCGTCCATGGCGTGGAGGTGGAGAACGGAGACTGGCGCGGCGCCCGCGATGTCCGCGCGCATGAGCCCGGCGACTGGGGCCACGGCGGCGACGCGCGGGCCGAGGAAGCAGGCGAGCTCGTAAGCGCGGATCGCGCCCGCCGAGTGGCCGGTGATGTATACGCGCGCGGGATCGATCGCGTACCGCTTTGGGATCTCGTCCATCATGGCTTGGAAAAACGCGAGATCTTCCGGCGCATCCCAACGGCGGCCTATGCCGTTGGGGTAGACGACGATGAAGCCAAGCTCGTTCGCGAGGGCGTCGAAGCCAAGCGCGCGGAATTCCTCGCCCGAGCTTCCCGCGCCGTGCAGGGCGAAAAGCAGGGCTTGCGGCTTATCGTCCTCGTAGAGGAGCGGCACGTGGAGCGATCCCGTTCGCCTCCGCCCGCCTGCTTCAATCGCGAACCTGGTTTGATTGTCGAAGACTTGGAAGCCGACTTGCTGTTCCGACCTGCCGCAACCGCTTAGCAGGATGGAGAGCGCGACGGCGATCATGTGAAGCGCAACCTGGTTGCTCGATTTTGCTCGCGATTTGAGTCGCTCTCTCGTGATGGAGTAATCCATTCTTCCTCTTTTAGGTTTTTTTGCCCATTAATAGGCCCCCGTCGCCATGAACGAGGACCTCAAAGCCCATTTTCTCGTAGAAGCGTATCGCCCGGGGATTGCGCGCGCTGACGTCGAGGTGCACGCCCGGGCAATCGCGCGACCGTAGCTCTCGGCAAAAGGCGTCGACTAAGGCCTTCGCGAACCCTTTCCCTTGCAGGGCGGGAAGAAGGTCGACGTGCAGATGGGCGGGATAGTCGGCGAGCCAGGGACGGAGCTCCGGGTCGAAGCCCTCGGGCCGCGCGGCGAGCGAGCGAAAAACCTTGCGCTCGAAATCCGATGCGCGCCGTTCTGGCGTTTGCCTATCCTGGTACCGCGCGCGGATGGCCGGAAGCCAGGAACTCTCCATCCATCGGGCGAAGTCGAGCGTGTCCGCGCTCCCGACGCAATACCCCGCAGGCGTGCCGTCCTGCAAGGCGACAAAGCAAAGGTCAATATCGTGGAAAAGGTATGGGGCGGCGTAGAGTTCGCCAAGAATGAGGTGATCGCCGCAGAGGCTTGTCGCGTCTTCCCCGTAGAAGCCGGTTTTGAGGCAGATTTCGTGGAAAAAGGGAAGGTCGGACGCCGCCGCCGGCCTGACGCTTAGATGCACGCTCGCACTCCTCGTAGTAACGGTTTTTGCGCCGCGGGTGTTATATAGTGTAAACCCTAATCACCCGTTCGGCGCAAGAAAAAAAAGGAGTACCCACATGGACTATGTCGCGCTCGCGTCCGTCATCAATAAAAGAAAGGCTGTACGCGCCTTCGAGCGAGCCCCTCTTGACCAAAAGGCGCTCGATGAAATCCGAGCCTTCGCGCGCGAGGTTCCGACGCTCTTCCCGAGTTACGCGGTCGACGTGGAGATCGTGGGACGCGATCGGGTGCGCGGCCTCGGCGTTTTGTCCGTGCCTCATTTTTTGGTTCTGCGCGCTTCCGTCGGAGCCGAGGGCGAGCTGGCCGCCGGATATCTCGGCCAACACCTCTCCTTGATGATGAGTGCCCGCGGTATCGGGTCTTGTTGGCTTGGGATGACCATTCCTCCCTCGCGGGGTGCCGATCGCCAGGATCTCGCCTATGCTGGCACCATCGCCTTCGGGACTCCGGCGGAACCCCTCTTTCGAGGCATTGGCGAGTTTAAGAGAAAACCCCTCGCCGAGATTGCCTCTCCGTTGGCTTCGGCTGCCCTGGCGGACGCCGCCACGCTTCTTGAGGCGGCCCGGCTCTCCCCCTCGGCGATGAACCGGCAGCCGTGGTTTTTCGCCGTCGATGACCGCCTTGTTCACGCCTTCTCCTGCCCCGCCCCAGGGCTCCTGAACATCGCCCGGCGTTGGCGCTACGTCGACCTTGGCATCGCCTGCTGCCACCTCGCCGTGGCCGCCCGCGCGGCAGGGCGCGCCGTCGCGTTTACCCGGTCCGACCGGACGCCGGCCGGAGGGCGCGGCGACTATGCCCTTACCATGACCTTGCCGTAAGTTGTCGGCGCCGTCCCTAGCGGGGCGGCGCTTTCATCCCTCCTCGATTTATGGTATCCTTAACCTCATGGCATACGAAGTGACGGCGACCCGGCGGCGACCCGGCCGCTTTGAGGACATGATTGGCCAGGATTTCGTCGTCGCGACTCTGCGAAACTCGGTCGCGGCGGGGAAGATCGCCCACGCCTACCTTTTCTCTGGCCCCCGGGGTTGCGGCAAGACGAGCTCGGCTCGAATCCTTGCCAAGGCCCTGAACTGCGAAAAGGGTCCGACCGCCACGCCTTGTGGCGTCTGCCCGGCTTGCGTCGAGATCGCCCGCGGCGCGAGCCTCGACGTCATCGAGATCGACGGCGCCTCCAATACCAGCGTCAACGACGTACGCCAGATCAAGGACGAGGTCCAGTTTCCTCCAAACGCCTACCGCTACAAGGTGTACATCATCGACGAGGTGCACATGCTCTCGACGAGCGCCTTCAACGCCCTCCTAAAGACGATCGAGGAGCCGCCTCCCTACGTCGTCTTCGTCTTCGCGACTACCGAGCTTCACAAGGTCCCGGCGACCATCAAGAGCCGATGCCAGCAATTTAACTTCCGCCTCGTCGGGATCGAGGTCCTTCGGGACGCCCTCGCCGAGGCGGCCCGCGAAAGCGGGATCGAGGCCGAGGAGGAGGCGCTGCTTTGGATCGCCCGCGAGGCGACGGGAAGCGTGCGCGATGCGTATACACTTTTTGACCAAGTGGCGGCCTTTTCCGACGGCTCGATCACCTTCGAGAAGATCCGGGACAAGCTTGGGCTCGTCGGTATCGACCGGATCAACGAGATCGTCGACGCCTGCGTCGCGAAAGACGCAGCGGGAGCCCTGTCCTCGCTCGACGCCATCATCGCCTCCGGTGTCTCGGTCGATCAACTTGTCGCGGATCTTGCCGAGTTCTTCCGGTCCCTGCTTCTGCTCAAGAGCGGCGTCGAGAAGGAATCCCTGATCGGCCACCCGGCTGAGCGTTTTTCCGCGGCCGCGCGCGAGCGGTGGTCAGCCGCGCAAGTCGAGCGCGGCCTCGCTCTCGCCCTGCAACTCCATCGAGACGTCCGATACTCGCTTGATCCTCGCTACGAGCTCGAGCTCACGGTGTCGCGTCTCGCGTGGCTTTCCGACTACGTGTCCCCGGGGGAGCTTCGCTCCGCCGTCGAGCGGGCTCGCTCGGTTTTAGCGAAAGGCGCCGCTCCGCTCCCGGAGAGCGCGCCGTCGGGGCGATCCGGCCCTTTTGACGGGGCGGAGCGTCCTTCCCGGGAGGACGGTCTCCGCGCGGACGAGGCCCGGATCGATGATCCCTTCGCGAGCCTTAAGCAAAGCTGGACTCGGCCTCATGAGGCTCCTTCCCCGGCGATAGCGGTTACGCCCACGCCCACGCCCACGCCTGTGCCTGTGCCTGCGCCTGCGCCCGAGCCCGAGCCCGAGCCCGAGCCGCCACGGCCCCCCGTTCCCTCGATTGGCATCGACGCGCTGTCGGGCGCCCTCGTCGCGCGCTTTCAGGAGACGAAGAACATGGTCGCCACGGCACTCGCGCAGGCGACGGATTGGTCGGAGGACGGCGGGACAGTTCGGTTTTCGGTGGACCGCCCCTTCGTCCGCACGCTGCTCGAGCAGGAACACCGTGCAATCGCGGAAGCCGCGCGGGACTTGCTCGGCAAGCCCGTCTCAATCGAGATCGCGCTCGTCGAGCGCGCGGCGAGCGATGACCCCGCGGAAGACGGCGGCGTGCCCGCGCAGGTCGAGCTCGTCAGGCGGATGTTCAAGGGAACGGTGATAACGGAGGGTAGGAACGGATGAACCCATTCGACATGCTGAAGAACGCGAAGGCGCTACAGGAGCAATTCTCCCGCATGCAGGGCGAGCTCGACGAGATGCGCGCCGTCGGTTCCTCCGGCGGGGGAATCGTCAAGGTCGAACTCAACGGGAAATTCGAGCTCCTTTCGGTGACCCTCGACCCGGTCGCGGTCGATCCCCGCGACGTGCCCATGCTTCAGGACCTGATCGTGGCCGCGCATCGGGACGCCTCCGAGAAGGTGAAGGAGTTCCTTAAGGGCCGGTTTGGTCAGTTGGCCGGCGGGTTCCCCGCGCCATGAACGCCCTCGACGACGTGATCGAGACCCTGTCCCGCCTGCCCGGCATCGGGAAGAAAAGCGCCGCCCGGATCGCGCACTTCCTGCTCGCCGGCGACCGCTCCCTTTGCGAGCGCATTGCCCGCGACGTTTCCGTCCTCCACGACCGCATCCGTCCCTGCCCCCGGTGCGGGGCGTATTGCGAGGGCGAGCTGTGCCCCATATGCGCCGACCCGGGGCGTGACCGACGCCAAATCTGCGTGGTCGAGCAGCCTCAGGACGTGCAGACGATCGAGGCCGTGCGCGAGTATCATGGGCTCTTTCACGTTCTGGGCGGAGTTATCTCCCCTCTTGACGGGATGGGACCGGATCAGCTGAGACTGCAGGAATTGATCGCGCGGATAAACGAGGGCGGGGTCGAAGAAGTGATAATCGCGACGAACCCCACCGTCGAGGGGGACACGACGGCCCTGTACCTTCAGCGGGTCCTAAAGCCCCTTGGGGTGTCGGTAACCCGGCTCGCCTCCGGGCTTCCCGTCGGCGGCGACCTTGAGTACGCCGACCGCCTTACCCTCGCGCGCAGCTTTCGGGGTCGGTCGGGATTCTAGGCGGCCTTACGCGATCCCGCGCTCGCTCCGTCCGTTCTCAAGCCAGTGCGCGACGATGGGCTCTATCGAGGCGATTGGGTACCCCTGCTCCGCCGCCTCGCGCCGCTCGGCGCTCGCGTGCCAGTTTTGGTAGGGATCGTCGTAGTGGCTCGATAGAAAGCCGTAAACGATCTCCTCTGCGCGGTTTTGCCTTCCGTCGAGAAGGCCCCCTTTCTTGCCCGCGGCCTCCGCGAGGACGGCCCGTATCGAGGGCCTGATGCTCCCGAAGAAAATATCCCGATACACTGAGTAGGTTTTCCCGGTCATGCGGCGAATGAGGTCGTTGATCGAGTTTGGCGAGAAGGCTTGAACCGTCGACGCGGGTTTAGACGCGCTGGGCAGGACGTTTCGAGGCGTCGCCTCGGGCGGTCCCACGCGAACGCGTACGGCCGTCGATTCAGGCATCCATGCCGCGCGAACGGCGTCTTTTGGTTTCTTGCTTCGCGGCTCGTGGCGCGGCGCGGCGCGGCGGGGAACGGTGGGCTTCTCGTGTTGCTTCGCCCGGGTTCGCTCCGCGTCGGCCGCGAGCGCCGACGCGACCGCGGCGCCGCCAGCCCCCTTGAGGCGCCGCCACGCCCGCTGAAGGTAGAGGTCCCCCGATATGTTGTAATAATACCCCGTTACCACGTTCGCGAGGACGGCGTTCAGTATCTCTTCGTCCTTCCATCCGTGCTCGCGGCCGTTCTTTACCGCCTGAAAGACGTCGCTGTGCTTGGTGCGGAATTTCCTGCTGTAGAGAAATATCGTCCTCTCGAACGCTGGGTCGGAAACCTCGGCCCAGTACTTCGCGCAGTAGGCGATCACCTGATCCTCGACCCGCGTGATCGAGGCGGGTATCAATATCCGCTCGAGCTCGCGCGGGCTGAAGCTAACCCTCGAAAGGTCGAATCCCGTTCCCGCGCTTACCTTGCTTCGCGCTCGCGCCGCCTGCGCGCGCCGTTCCTCGCGCTCGCGGCGGAGGCTCTGCACCGACTCGATGGTATCGGTGACGTAAAGGCGGATTAGCTCTGCCACGCGCTCCATCTCCGCCGCGCGGAAGCCGACGGCGCGGGCATGGCGCGCGTACCGTTCGGTAAAGGCGATCGCGGCCCGGCGGTCCGGGGAGATCGCCTCGATGAGTCCCTCGGCGAGCTTGATGACCGAATACGCGTCGCGCACGTTGACGGAATCGATGTCCTTGGTCAGGAAGGCGATGACCGACGTTGCGCGCGCGAGCATTCGCTCGGCGAGGTCCGCGAGGCTGTCGGCGAGTATCTCCTCGAAGCGGGGGTCGCGCAAGCGATAGGCCCGGAAAAGCCGTTCGCGCTTCGCGTCGTCGGGGTACTTTCGCATGAGCCTGCCGGCGTACAGGGTCAGCGCCTCAGCTTGCTTTCCCATACGGCGAAGCTCGAAATAGCGCTCGATGTCGGGATCCCCGTCCGGCCTGAGGGTGGGATACTCCTCGCCGAGGATCCGTCGTTGCATATCCGATAGAGCGCGCATGGATAGGTTTATAGCATGGACGTGTGAAAAGAAAAAGGGCCGGACGCCCGAAGGCGCCCGACCCCTGTCCCGTCCTCTCGAGGAGGGCTTACTGGAGGAGGCTCAGCACGCTTTGAGTCGTCTGGTTCGCCTGCGCCAGCATCGCGGTCCCGGCCTGGGTAAGGATCTGGTTCTTCGTAAAGTCGACCATTTCCTTCGCCATGTCGGTGTCGCGGATGCGGGACTCGGCGGCCTGCATGTTCTCGGCGGCGACGCCCAGGCCGCGCATGGTGTACTCCATGCGGTTCTGGTAGGCGCCGAGATCGGCTCTCTGCTTGCTGACCTTCTTCAGGGCCTCGTCAAGGGTTCCGATGGCACGGTTCGCACTGTCGGGCGACGAGAGGGACATGATCTCCTCGTTTCCGACGTTGCGGACACCGAGGGCCATGGCGGTCATGGTCCCGATGTACGCGCGCATTCGCTGGTCCATGTTGGCTCCGATGTGGAACCACATAGACCCGGTGACGGTGTTCTCTCCGGTTTCCCGCGCAAAACGCCCGGTCAGCAGGTTCATTCCGTTAAACTGCGCGTGGCTCGCGATTCGGTCGATCTCGGCGACAAGCTGCGAGACCTCGACCTGAATCTGCATTCGGTCCTCGGCGGAGTAGATACCGTTCGAGGACTGCACGCTCAGCTCGCGGATGCGCTGGAGGATGTCCTGGGATTCCTGAAGGTATCCCTCCGTGGCCTGAATGAACGAAATACCGTTTTGTGCGTTGATATTCGCCATGTTCAAGCCGCGAATCTGGCTCCGCATCTTTTCGGACACGGCAAGGCCAGAGGCATCGTCCCCGGCGCGGTTGATGCGCATTCCGGACGAAAGTTTCTCTATGTTTTTCTGATTGCCCAACCCGGTTTCACCGAGAGTCCTCTGAGAAAACATAGCGCTCAGGTTGTGATTGATGATCATAAATACTCCTTTGGCGATTTTCGGCGGCTTTTTTTTAGGCCGTCGCGGCATCCCTGCCGAATCTTCACTGTGTAACCGGATCCTCTGACGTCCCTACGCAGAAGACGGCGCACGGCAGATTGGCGGGACACCTGTATCCCGTAAACCCGTCGTGCTATTCTGAGTATCGGGAATCTCGAAAAACTCTTAAGAGAAAAATGGAGGGAGGGTTAGTTCTTGCGTTTTGGAACTCGGCATTCGGTGCAGCCGAGAATGTGGACGTGGCGTTTTTTGTTCGGTCGTTCGAAGAAACGGGCGACGAGATACCCTTCGGCGGGAACCTTTGCCTTGCAGACCGGGCAGGTTCTTACGACCCCTGTTGCGAGGTAGGGGTGGCAGTGGGGACAGCCGAAGACGTGGCAAATTCGGTCATCGTCCCCCGGGAACAGGGCGCTCTTGATCTGCTCTCCGGAAGAAAGGAGGGTTCCGCAAACGGGGCATACCCCCGGGTCGCCCTTCTTCCCGCGTGGTCGTGTCTTGGCGGCAGGTCGGCGCGCCGCCGGGGCGGTGAACAACCCGTAGCCAAAGACAAGCAGGGCGATTCCGACAAAGACGAGAACCATAATGGAAAAAGGGGAAAGGGCCACCATATGCACAATATAATGCACCCTTTTTCGGCTTGTTACAATCCGGAAAAGGGTTTATCATTAATATGTGGCAGTACTGTACATCGTGGCGACGCCCATCGGGAACCTGGGGGACATCACCGCCCGGGCCCTCGAGACCTTTAAGGCGGTGGACGTTATCGCGTGCGAGGATACGCGGCATACCCTGCAGTTGCTGACCCATTTCGGCATCCGAAAGCCCCTGGTGTCTTGCCGCGCGCGGAACGAAGAAGCGGCCGCCGGTCGGGTTCTCGAGGCCTTGAAGAGGGGCGAGGACGTCGCCTACGCGAGCGACGCCGGCACCCCCGCGCTGAGCGACCCTGGGTCGGTGCTCGTCCGGATGGCGCGGGATGCCGGGCATCGCGTCGTTCCGATTCCCGGGCCCTCGGCCTTCGCAGCGCTGCTAAGCGTTTCGGGCGGCGTTGACAAGACCGTGGTCTTCGAGGGGTTTCTGTCGCCTAAGCCCGGGCGGCGCCGATCCCGGCTCGCTGAACTCTGCGGCTTAGGATACGGCTTCGTGCTGTACGAGTCGCCTTTTCGGGTCGTTAAGCTTTTAGCCGATCTCGCCGAAATAGACGGTGAACGGCAGGTGGTGGTGGGTAGGGAGCTGACGAAGCTCCATGAGGAAGTGTTCTTCGGAACCGCGCGGGACGCATGGGCCGATTTTTCGTCCCGGGAGCGGGTTCTTGGCGAATTCGCGCTCTACGTCTCGGGAAAAAAAGGCTCAACTTCCCCGGACGACTGACCGATAAGGGTAATGAAGGTAGGATAGTATGATGATTGATCGCTTAGGGGGCATTGATCCCCTGAAGAACGTACAGAACTCCCACAAAGCCCACCGGGTGAACGGGACCTCGCAGCCGGACTCGATCAGCGTGTCCGCGGAGGCGAAGGAACTCGCCGAGGCCTACTTCGCGATGGAAGTCGCCGCCGCCGCGCCGGACGTTCGCGCCGATCGCGTCGCCGAGGTTATGCAGAAGATCAAGGACCCCGACTACCTTAATAAGTCCGTGGTCGACCTCGTCGCCGACCGCCTGATGGACGTGTACGGCATCTAACCGCCCCACGGGCGCGACACCGAGCTTTTACAAGATTGGCG
>JAKPSR010000070.1 GCA_029571425.1 Spirochaetota bacterium
AGAGAACCTTCGGGTTGACGCGCCCCTCGACGGTAAAGTCCGTCGGGTAGGAAAGCACGCGAAGTTCCCCGCCTGAATCGGCGAGGCCGAGGGCGGCCGATGCCCCGGCGAGGATCTCGCCCTTCCCGGCGTAGAGCGGGCCAAGGACGACGAGGACGCGGCGATCCGAATCTCGCGCGCGGGACGCGGGCCGGTCAGGGGACGCGCCTTCGGAGGTCGGCCTCGCGCGGCACGCGGCGAAGGCGAGGCAGGCGAAGAGGATCGTTGATCGAAGTGCGATTCGTTTGAGGGTCATCGCGGAAATCATACCTCTTTCTGGTTCGATTGAAAAGCGTCCTGAGCCCCGGGAGCGTCAACCAAGCTCGCGCGCGATCGTCGTCGGCCGTCCGTGGCCCGGGATCACGACGGTATCGCCGGGAAGCCGTGAGAGTCGCTCAAGGCTCCGCGCGAGGGCCGAGTCGTCGCCGCCGGGGGTATCGGTGCGCCCGACCCCCGAGTAAAACAGCGTGTCGCCGGCGATCAAGGTCTTTTCGCCCGCGTAATGAAGGCACACGGAACCGGGACTATGGCCGGGCGTATGGATAACCTCCCAGGGACCGACCGTCGCTCCCTCGGCGAGCGACATCGTCGCGGATGGAAATTCCTCGTCGAATGCGCGGACGAGGTCCCCGCCGCCAATCGCGGCGAAGAAAGCCCAGTGTCGTTCGCGGGCGCCGGGCCCAAGAAAGGAAGCGTCGTCCGGGTGAACGGCGATGGCCGCGTCGGGAAAGGATCGGGCGAGTGTCGGCAGGGCAAGAAGGTGATCGAGATGACCATGGGTCAAGACGAAGGCGACGGGACGGGCTTGAAGGGCCGATATCCGTGCTATAATCGACTCAGGGTTCCCGCCCGGGTCGACGACCATGACCTCTCCCTTCGCGAGGGGGACGATCAGGGTATTCACCGCGAGCGGGCCGGTTACGATGCGGGTGATTTCCATCGGTCCAGTATAGCAGGCGGGGCTAAAAGGAGAAACCATGGTCGAGCGGATTTTGGCCATCGTCGCCGTGGGCGGCGTTTTCTATGCCTTAATTCCCTTCATCGCGTCCGTCGCGCGTAGGAACGCCTCCCGGCGACTCGCGCGGTCGATCAAGGATATCCCCGCCGTCCGAATGCGCTGCGTCTCCGCGACGGCCGACCTTCTAACCGTTCAGGGAACCGACGCGCGGTGGAGACCCGATCCCGAAGCCCCGCACTCAGGCCTCGTTCCGCGCAAGACGCGCTTTCTCGCCCTGACCTCGGACGGCAGGGTCGAATTCCTCCGCTGGTCCTCGATCGACCTCGTCAGGAAGAACGCGCCCCTGCTCGTCTATCGCCCCGAACGGGGAAAGCCCGTCTGCGCCTTTCTCGACGAGGAGCGGGCGCCGACGGCATCGGAGATTGAGAGCGCGTTCGCGCGCGCGCCGTCGGACCCCGAGCCGCTAAAGCCCTGGTCCGTCGCCGTCGGGGTCTTCCTCGAATTCCTTCTGTTTCTTGAGTCTTCCGGCGACGCGGAATTACGCGCGGTAAACCTTCTCGCCATCGTCGGCATCTTCGGGAAGGCACTCCCCTATTGTCCGCCGGGCCTATTCTGCACGCTCGGCGCGCATGCCATTCGGGCGCAAAAAAAACCCCGACGGCACGGAGCCTCCGGGGTTCTTCTGATATGCGCGGGAATCGCCATAAACGTCGGCGTCATCTTCGCGCTGATTTGGTTTCTCGTCTAATGGCGCCGGCTTACAGCTCCGTATCGCCGCTATCCTCTTCTGTCTCGCTGACGCCCTCGTCGCCATAGTCGTCTTCGATGGAATCGCCCTCGTCGCCGAGCATTCCCTCGATGGGAGTAATGTCGTCGGAGGTCTCGAAGTCGTCCTCGGCATTGACCTCGTCATCGGCCTTCTCATCGGCGCGGGCCGCGTAGGGAGTCGGGGCCCCGTCTTCCCGCTTCCGGGAGTAACTGACGACCATCTTCCGGCCGCGATATTCCTGCTCGTTCAGCGCGGCAATAACCGCGTCCGCGTCCTCGTTGAGGACCTGAACGAAGGAGTAGTTATCGAGGACGCGAACGTCGCCGATGTGATCGCGGTCGATGCCGGCGCTCTGCGCGATCAGGGCCGCCAGATCGCGGGGATAGACCCGACGGTTCCGGCCGATGCTGAAGAAGAGGGTGGTTGCGACGTCGTCGGGGAAGACGACGCGGGGTTCGCGGGGCTCGCGCGGTTCACGGGACTCGCGCGGTTCCGCCTGTCGAGAGGCACGCTCTTCACGCGCGCGACCTTCGGTCGCCCGACCTTCGCGTCCATGGCTTTCTTCGCGTCCGCGACCTTCGTTCGCCCGACCTTCCCGTCCACGACCTTCGGATTGCCGTCCTTCGGACGACCGAGCCTCGTCACGATCACGCCCGCGACCTTCAGTCGCCCGACCTTCGCGTCCGCGACCTTCGGTGGCCCGGCCTTCGGACTGCCGGCCGTTGGAACGCCCCGATGCGGAGCCAACGAGGGGGAATCGACCCGGATTACGCCCCATGCACAGTTGCTTGAGAAGGTATGCCGCGAAGTAGGAACGCAGGGTCAGAGGAACGCCCTTGCGAAAAAGACGGCGATACTGGTTGAGCTCGAAGGGATCCTCTTCCGACCTAATGCGGTCGACGATCTCTTTCAGGGAGGATACGAGCTGCGCTTCGTCCAATTCTGGTTTATGCCTTTGTGCCACGGTAGAATCTCCTATCTTCCATAATGACATATATTTCCCGGATGCTCAATGGTATCCCGTTTCGGCGAGGTCGAGCGCCAGAAGCCGGCCACGCTCCGTGAAGCCGGCCCTCCGAAGCGCCGGGATGAAGGCGTCGGGAACGGCCGGGCTTTCGAACAGAAGCCACCGATAGCCGCGCGCGGCCCACGAGGCGCGCGAGCGGGCGACGAGCTCCTTCCCGATACCGAGCCCGCGAAATGAAGAGACGACGGAAAGGCGCGTGACGCGGGCAAGGCGTGTGTCGCCGGGATATGGCTCCGCGGCGACATAGCCGACGAAATCGCCCTCGGCCGTCTCCGCGACGATGACGGAATCCTCGCCCCATCGGGAGGGTAACGCCAACCACGCGAACTCCACGGCGCGGGCGAGCCCTCCCGGGTAGTCACCCTCGACCTCAGAGAGGATGGCGGCGTCGAGAATCTCACCCTCAGCCCGATCCTCGACGCGCGACGCGCGGAAGGAGAAATCCGAGGCGACTATCTCGGCCGTCTCCTCTGGTTCCGGGCCGATCCGCTCGAGGCCCCAATAGTCCCGAAGGGCGTTATACCACTCGTGCACGATCGAACGCATCTCGCGGGTCTTGAACTGAAACCATAGGCGCTCTACCTCGGGCCGCGCCTTAAGGATGTCCTTGAAGGCGCGAAAGACCCCGTGCCCGGCGGCGAGCGCGTCGCGGATCTCCTCGCGTGCGATTGGGTTCCTGAGTTGGGCGGCGAAGCGCTCGCGAAGGCGGTACCCGCTCACCGAGTCCCACGCCGGGATCGCGTAATACCGGTCCTCGTCGGCGGCGGGGGCCCCGGACGCGCAGCGCAACTCGGCGGAATCGAAGAGGAAACGGCCTGTTTGGTCCTCCATCGAAAAGATGATCTCGTCGACGATCTCCGGGGTGAGCTCGAATTCCATATCGTTTGATTTTACCACGCTTTAATCGTATTATAAAGGCGTGGCCCGGCTGTCGGGCCCGATCCCGAAAAGGAGGGAATACATGAGCACAATCGCCTTCATTGACGGCAGGGAAATCCTCGATTCGCGCGGGAACCCAACGGTCGAGGTGGACGTCTATCTCGACGACGGAAGCCGCGGCAGGGCGGCGGTGCCCTCTGGCGCGTCGACCGGCGAGCACGAGGCCCTCGAGCTCAGGGACGGGGACGCGGAACGATACCGGGGCAAAGGCGTTCTTGACGCCGTGGAGAACGTGAATAATGCCATCGCCGAGGAACTTGACGGGGCGGACGCCCTCGATCAGGCCGAGATCGACCATCTACTGCTGACACTCGACGGCACCCCGAACAAATCGAAACTCGGGGCGAACGCCATACTCGGCGTGTCGATGGCGGTCGCGCGCGCGGCGACCGACTCCCTCGGCATCCCCCTGTACCGCTACCTCGGCGGGGCGCACACACTCCAGCTCCCGGTCCCGATGGCGAACATCGTCAACGGCGGCCGCCACTCGGACAACAAGATCGACTTTCAGGAATTCATGGTCATGCCCGTCG
>JAKPSR010000133.1 GCA_029571425.1 Spirochaetota bacterium
CCCGGGGTCGAGGGGCCGAGGGCGCAGTAGTCGGCAATCAGGGCGGTCGCCCGCTCGCGCGCGTTCTTCGCGTCGGCCTCGCGGGCGGCACGCACGGCGGCGAGCTCGGTCGCCTTCTTCCTGAGGGAGTCGACGCGGCGCTCGGCCGCCTCGATTCGCTCGTTTTCGGTGAAGGCCTCGGCGGCACCGCGCGCGGGAGCCGGGTGCGCGGTCGAGCCGCATACCGGGCAGGGCTCGCCGGGCTTCAGGCGCGACGCGAGGAGTGCCGCCTCGCCGCCAAGGCGCGCGCGCTCGCGCGCGGCCTCGAGGTCGGCCTTCTCGGCGAGGGCGATGGCCGCGTCGCGTTCGTTCTCGGCGAGGCGCTCGTCGGTCGATTTGACGGCGGCTTCGTGGACGCGCGCCGCGTCGCGCGCGGCGGCAAGGTCCCTGGCGAGGACGGAAAGGCGACGAAGGCGCTCGACGGACGCGCTCGCGACGGTGTAGCGCTCGGCGCGCGCGTCGCGCGAGGCGAGGTCGGCCGCGAGCGCGTCGAGCGCGGCCGATTGCGCGGTAGCATCGGCGGTCGCCGCGTCGAGCGCCTTCTTCGCGCGGGCGAGGGCCTCTCGCGCCTCCGCGAGGGCCGCGGCGTCGCGCTCGACGGCCTCCTCGATGCCGCGGGCGACGCGGAGTCCCGGCGCCTTCTTTTGGAGGGCGTCACGTTCCGAGCGGAGTGCGGCGATCTCGCTTTCCCGGCGGGCTAGGGTATCGCGCTCTTCATGCGCGGCCGCGAGGTCGGCGTCGACGCGGGCGAGCTCGGTCTTAAGGACTTGCGCGCGCGCGGCCTGGGCTTCAAGGTGGTCGATGCGCACGGCGAGCGGCGCGGCGCGGCGCGAGCGGTCGAGTGAGTCGCGGACGCCGTCGATCTCTCTCTCGCGTGCGGCGAGTTCCGCCCTTCGGGAGGCGAGCCGGTCGCGTTCCCGCGCCTTCGATTCGGCGGCGCGAGAACGCTCGAGGATGACCGCTCGCTCGCCTCGCTCTGAGCGGAGGGCGGCCTGCGCCGAACGGAGTGCGTCGACCTCGCGCGCGAGGCCGTCCCGCGCCGCGTCGTACCCTTCGGGGTCGAAGCGGGATCGGAGCGCGGCGATGGATTTCTCGGTCTCGTCGAGCCTGACCCGCGCGTCCTTCGATCGGGCGCGGGCTATCTCGATCGCGCGCGAGTAGGACTCGATCGGAAAGAGCTTGGCGAGGACCGTCTTCCGCTCGGATGATCCTTGGCGAAGGAACTCGGCGAATTCCCCCTGGGGGAGGAGGACGACGCGCGAGAATTCGCCCGCAGAAAGGCCGATCAGCCGCTCGATCGCGGCGTCGGTGTCGCTCTTCTTGCCCTCCGAGGCGTCGACCCATCGCCCTTCCTCGCGGCGCTCAAGGGTTACCTCCTCCGGTATCTCCTTCGCCTTGCCGCTGCGCGGGCCGACGACGGAGCGGGGTAGGGTGCGCCGCACTCGGTAGCCGCGCTTTCCGATCGAGAAGCTCAGCTCGACCGCGCTCTCCTCGTCCTCGCGGGCGAAGTGGCTCCGCATCTCGCGCGCGAGTCCCTTTCTGCTTCCCGGCGCCTCGCCGAAGAGCGCGTAGGATATGGCGTCGAAGATCGTCGTCTTCCCCGAGCCGGTCTTTCCGTACAGCAGGAAGATGTCGCCGAGGCCGGCGAAGTCGACGGAGTGGGAGCCGGCGAAGGGGCCGAAGTTTTTCAGGGTTAGGCGTTCAGGCTTCATCGATCGCCTCCCGGAGTATCTCGCGGAATAGGCTCGCGCGCTCTGGGTCGATCTCGCCATAGAGCTCGCGCGAGAACGCGTCGAAGTCCGCGGCGGGGTCGCGCGCCGCGGGCGACGGTTCCGCGGTCGTCGCGGCGCCCGCCTCGTTCGCGCGCGGCGCGGCATCGGCGCCGATACCCTGCCTGAGGCTGAGAAGGAGGGGGAACTTCGGGCGAAGGAGGTGCACGGGGTTCGCGACGAGGCCTGGGTCGGTCAAGGTGATCTCGAGATAGTCGTCCTTGTGCGCGTCGAAGCGGGTCGACGAGTGAAAATCGGCGAACGATCCCTCAAGTCGAGTGACCTGCCTGATCGGCCGGATCGGCACCGGGGTTACCGTCGCGGGAAAGCCCGGCTTTGAGGCGTCGATCTCGACGCGAAGGAATGCCTTCTCCTCGCCCGCCTCGTCGAAGGAGTAGGCGAGCGGCGAGCCCGAGTAATGGGCGCGGTCGCCTACTCGCTGGGGACGATGCAGGTGGCCGAGGGCGACGTAGCTAAAGCCGTCGAAGAGGCTGACGGGCACGCGCTCGGCCGCGCCGACGA
>JAKPSR010000163.1 GCA_029571425.1 Spirochaetota bacterium
AACGAAGGGACGCTGACCGTCGGTCTCGATACCGAGGTTACCGAGGAGCTTCTCCTTGAGGGATGCGTGCGCGACCTCGTTCGCGGCGTGCAAAACCTCCGTAAGGAGAGCGGGCTCGCGGTGACCGATCGCGTGCGCCTCGCCGTCTCGGCGTCCCCGTCGACCGCGCTCGAGGCTCGCGAGACCCTGCGTCGCGCCTTCGACCGATTCCGCGACTACCTCGCGAGCGAGACCCTCGCGGTCTCCGCCGAATGGGTGGACGCCTTCGCTGCCGGGCGCGCTCCCGTCGAGATCGAGGCGGACGAGGCGGCGTGGATGGCGGACGTTGAGCGGGCGTAAGCGGATTCAAGCCAGCGCTCGCGCGGGCTTTCTCGCGCTCGCCGCGTCTTGCCTTCTCGTCTCCTGCGCGAGTCTCGCGCGTTCCGAGCTCGGAGATCCCTTTGGCCCGATCGGCCCGGGGGGCGCGCTCTACGCCTTCGTTCCCGTCGACGGGAACCGGGTTCTCCTCGACCTCGTCGCCAATGGGTTCGCGAATCCAGACGACGCGAAATCTGTGCTCGCGCGTACGGAGACCGCCTACCTCGGCCTTTTCATCGATCGCGAACGGGGGCCCGGCCTTCGGCTCCTCGCGGTCGGCCGGTATCCCCGATCGATCTCGCGCGCCCTCTTCCCCGCGTCAAGGGGATGGATCCGCCACGAGACTGACGGGACGCCATGGTACGCGGACGGTGAGGGGAGACGCGCCGTCTCCTTTCCGCGTTCCCGCCTTGCCATCGTTGCCCCGTCCGCTGATCTTCCCGGCATGATCGGTCGGCTATCCGGCGGGGATGCCTTGTTGCCGCCGGGATTCAAGTCCCGTGCCGAAGGCACGGCCAACGCTTCGGCGACGATCGGGATCTGCGCGCCAGACGGCGCCCTCGTCGCCCGCTTTATACTCGGCGAGGGTATGAGCTTGCCGGTCGACTACCTCGAGGCGTACCTAGCGCCCGTGGACTCAGGCAGTCGCTACGAAATCATCGTTCGCGCCGTTTGTCCCGACGCCAAGTCGGCGAGGGCAGTCTTCTCCCTCGCGCGGGTTGCTGGTCGCGAAGGAAGACTTGAGGGATCGAGCGTCGTCGTCGGTCCCGTCGAGGCGAGCGCCGAGGCACTTGCCGATTTTCTGCTGGCTCGGTATTTTAGTAAGTAATAGGAAATACGACGCGAAAGGATACGAGCGATGCCTACCTACGAATACGCCTGCGATGCGTGCGGGAATGGGTTCGAGGTCGTCCAAAAGATGGCCGACGAGCCGGTGAAAACCTGCCCCAAATGCGGGAAGGCCGTCCGCCGGGTTCTCTCCGGCGGGATCGGGATTAGCTTTCGGGGATCCGGGTTCTACGTGACCGACAGCGGGACCGCCTCGGGCGGGACTAAGGCCGAGAAGAAGCCGGCGCCCGCCGCCTGCGGCTCGGGCGGCTCCTGCCCCGGCTGCTCGGGCGCCTAATTCCGTGCCGAAGAAACCCAAATTTTTTTGCGAGTACTGCGGCGCGGAGGTTAGGCGCAACGACCGCGTATGTCCCCAGTGCGGGAAGTTCTTCGCCTCCGTGCGCTGCCCAGCCTGCGGGTTTACCGGCGACACCGCCGCCTTTCGGGACGGATGCCCTGTCTGCGGCTATGCCGTGTTCTCCGGCGCTCCGCGCGCGCGGCCCGAACGGGCGCGCCGAAACCGGGAAGGGGCCGATCCCCTGCCATGGTGGGTTTTTCTGCTTAGCTTTCTGACCCTGGGCCTCGTCGCGGCCCTTATTCTGTCTCTGAGATAAATTCCTGCAAAACCTGTTTGTCGTCGTTCGAGATGTCGGCGATCGCGAGGGACATGACGTACCCGTTCCGGACGATTCGGCACGAGGGCGAAAGTATGCGGTCGGCTATCTTGAGGGAGCATGAATCGATCATCTCCCCGGCGGCGAGCTCGGCCGTCGCGGATGGGGCGTCGGGCCGGAACCGTATCTCGTTCTCGCTGAGCGCGTCTACTTTTCCGGTGATGATCGTGCCCGTCTCCGGGTTCGTG
>JAKPSR010000168.1 GCA_029571425.1 Spirochaetota bacterium
ACATAGGCGTCCTCGGTGACCGTCCTGCTTCCGCCGAAGTTGCGCGCGAGGTTGTACGCGAAGAAGGCGACCTTATATGAATGGTTCCAGAGCCGCTTCTGCTCCTCGGTCGACGGGCCAAGAAGGTGGAAGGTCCCGATCGAGTACAGCAGGTTCTTGATCCCCCGGATGCCGACCATCTTTACCGCTTCCGAGATGCTCGTGCACTTTCGGGCGAGCGAGAAGGCCGCCGAGTTGACCAGCTTGAGGAGGTCGGTGGTTAAGGCGACGTCGTTGCTGATCAGCATGGCGATCGTCGAGAGCTTTGAGTCGGGGTCGTTCAGCTGCTTCTGTATCTGCGCGATGTTCTCCGGGAACTGCGGTAGTTCGTCGATATAGCGGACGATCTCCTCGGTAAGGACGGTGAGCTGTTCCGTGACGCGGAGGTCCATCGGCATCACGATGCGGGTTATCGTCTCGCCGCTTTCCACGATCACCTGGTAGTTCTCGTCGTTGAGCCCGACCTTCTTCAGCATCAGGATCATGATCACGAGCCCGAGCCCGGCGCCCTCCGAGTCGTCGAGAACCTGCGACAGCGCCTCCTCAAGTGAGCTATACTGCTTGGAGCGGGCGATTTTGTCGAATACCCGCTTAAACTCGGTCTTTGTCATCTCGCAGTTGTTGCGGATCTCTATCAGGATCTCGCTGTGCTTTACCTGCATGATAACCTTGACGTAGAGCCCCGCTTCTTTCTGAAGCTGGAGGTAATAGGAGATGTTCGAGAGGGTATCCTCTTTGAAAGAGCGCATGCCGGTCTCGTAATCGACGGGGTCGTTTATGTCGAGCTGTCGCTCCTTAAAGTAGACGCGTTTCGTGTTCGCCTTCTTGGCGTTCGCGGAAAGCTCGTTGATGCAGTAGGAGAGATAGTCTTTGAGGCGTTCCTGATTGAGCTCGGTGAGGAAGACGCTTAGGACTTCGGATATATAGAGCTCAATTTCGTGAGGTAGGGTGTAGGTGGTGATGGAGAGCGGAATCCCCATCTGCGTCGCCTTCTTGACCTTGACGACGTCCACCGAAATCTGACTTTTTTCCGACATGATACCTCAGTGTACTGTACCCGGGGCAATTTTTCCACTGAAAAACCGTCGACAAGCCGAAAATCACCCGCCTTGCCGGCGCATCTTCGCGGCGTAGCCGGCAAGCGTCTCGCTGACGCGGCGGTTAAAATCCGCGCTTGGCATCCCGGACAGGATCTCGATTCCCTCGTTGGCGGTGTCGATTGCCCAAACGTGGAAGGATCCGCGCTCGATCGCCTCCTGGACCCGGTCTGAGGGCACCACGTTCGAGAGATTCCTGCGGGGGATGACAACCCCCTGCCGCCCGGTAAGGCCAAGTATCTGGCAGGCGTCGAAAAAGCCGTCGATCTTCTCCGGTATTCCGCCAACGGGTTGGACGTCGCCGAGTTGGTTAAGGCTCCCGGTGATCGCCACGTCCTGGCGGAGCGGGATATCGGCGATGGCCGACAGCAGCGAAAAGAACTCGGCGCACGAGGCGGAATCCCCGTCGACCTCGGTGTAGGATTGCTCGAAGCAAATGCTCGCCGACAGGGCGAGGGGGATATCCCGCGCGTAGGTCCGGTGGAGAAGCCCCTGGATGATCAGGTGCGCCTTGTCGTATATCTCGCCCGAAAGCCCGGACTCGCGCTCGATGTTGATGACTCCCTTGTCGCCGGGCGCGGCCTGCGCGGTGACGGCGACCGGTATGCCGAACGCGTGGTACCCGCGGTCGTGCACGGCGAGGCCATTGACTCGCCCCACGGCGGATCCGTCGACCTCGATGAGTATCTCGCGGGAACGCACCATCTCGGCGAATTTCTCCTCGGGGAGGCGCTGAAGGAATCGCCTCCGGTCAAGGGCTTGCCGGACCGCTTCCGCGTCGATCTGGGCGGCGCCCTTGAGCCGGGCCTGGTAGTCCGCCTCCGTGATTAGGTCTGAGACGAGGGTGAAGCGGGTGGTCAGCATCGAGCGGTACTCGGAGACGCGGGCGCCCCACGAGAGCACCCGCGCGAGGCCCGCGTCGTCGAGCGGGAGAAGCCCCTGCTTCCTGGTGAATTCGTCCGCGAAGGCGACGAACTTCGCCATGTTCTCCTCGGTCCGCTCCATAACGGAGTCGAACTCGGCGCATACCTTGAAAAGCTTTTGGAAGTCCGGGTCCTCCTGGTAGAGGAAATCGTACGAATTCTCGCCGCCGATTACGATCGCCTTAAAACGCGCGGGGAGCGCCTCGGGTTTTATCATGCTCGGCGCGTGGTTGCCCGTCGGCGGGGTTTGTATCTCGACCTTGCCTGACTGGAGCACGCGCTTTAAGTAGGGCCACGCGCCTTCCTCCAATACCAGGTCCTGGAGGCGGAGAACGAGGAAGCCGCCCGATGCGCGGTGGACGGCGCCGGGGCGCAGGCGCAAATGCGCGTTGACGGTAACGTCCTCGTTTCCGTCCCGGGGCTCGATGCTCCCAAAAAGGTTCGCGAAGGTGGGTACCTCTTCCTGTATCACCGGCGGCCGGTCGGCGCCCTGATGGTCCGCGACGAGGTTGACGGCGTACCTGCCAAGGAAGGCCTTCTTGTGGGCCGGGCTCTTGAAGGGATCGCAGAGGGCTTGGACGCGAGCGAGGAGGTCTTCCTTCACTTCCGCGAGGAATTTGAGCGCGGCCTCGTTTGGCACCTCGCGTTGGCAAAGGCTTAAGAGGACGGCGAACTCGTTGTCGATGATCGGCTCGGCCGATTTTTGCTTGAGGGCGCGGACCTGCTTGTCGGTCGCGCGGCGCCGTTCGCGCAATGATGCGAACAGCTCCGACATCTGGTCGAGGGCATGGTAATACCGTTCGCGGAGCGAGTTGAGCGAGGCTTGGGGAAGGCGTCCGGCGGAAACGCGGGCCTCAAGCTCGTCGAAGCCGACCGGTTTTCCCCTAATGAGGGGGATGAGATCCATTGATTGGGAGGACTCTTCCTTTAGCTGGATAAGCTTAAAGCCCTCGACCGCCATCCGCGACTCGAATTCGGAGAGGGTTCGGTTTTCCTCGGCTTCCGCCGCGGTCACGATCCGTTTGCGCGCCGCGGCGAACGATTCGGAGCGGGAGATTTGCAGCGCTTGCCGTCGGATCGACTCGATCGCCGACTGCAGTGTCTTACGAAAGTAAGAGCCCGTCCCGGACGGAAAGAAAAGGGCGCGTGGCTCGAGGGGTCGCTGAAAGTTATAGACATAGGCAATATCTTGTAGATTCGCGGGATTTGCTTTATAGTCGGCGAGAAGGGCGGTGAGTACGGTTCTTCGCCCGGTTCCCGAGGCGCCCATCACGAAGATGTTGTAGCCGTCGGCGCGAACCCCAAGCCCGAGTTCGAGGGCGCTGATCGCACGGTCTTGGCCGACGATGGGGCCGCGGACGCCGCGGTTGCGGAGCTCGTGCACGAGGTCTTCGGGGATTGAGAAGGCGATCTCGTCCGCCTTGAGGGGTTCGCTGTTTTTGGGCATGGGCTCCTCGGTCGCGAAGGGATTGCATAAGAGTATATCGTAAAACGGGATTTTGGGGGCGTATGTCAGACTTATTTATCGGGGAAATCCTCGTCTCCTTCCTTCTCGTGCCGGTTCTCCTGCGGCCGTTCGTGCGCGTGCTACAGCAGGTCGAGGGCCTTTCGGCCTTGCCCGCCGTCGCCCTGTTGCTCTGCGCGTGCGTCGTCGCTGGGCTCGGTCTCTCGATTTCATTTCTTCCTCTGTTTGTCTGCACTATTCTCATTTGCGTCGCCGAGTCCGCCCGCTTCGCGCGATTTTGCCGACGCCTGCCGACCGATTGGTATCCTCCCGCGTCTCTCGTCCTGCACGCCGCGCTTCTCGTTATGTTCGTGCTCGTTATCGGCGTCTCCGTCGCCTTCGCCCCAGAGGGGGCCTACATCCCGGAGGGTAATATCGAGGCGCGCGAGGAGTCCCGCTCGTTTAGCTCGGGCGCCCGCGCCCGCATGCGCGTGCTTGTTCCGGCCGAGAAGCGTATTGGCGCGCCGGTCGTCGTCCTTGTGTCTGATCCTTCGGGCGACCTTCACGGCCGGGAAACCGCGGCATGGGTGCTCGCGACGGAGGGTTATACGGTCGTTTCGGGGCGGTTCACGTCCCTATACGACTATAGGCATCCGGCGCTCGCGCTGCCTCACGCCCGGTCTTTTCTCGCGCGCGCAGGGGCGATCTTGGGCGGACATCCCTTGCTAACCGACGAAGACGAGACACGCGAGGCGAAGCGCCGCGAGATAGGCCGTCTCGTCGGGTTCGTCAAGGCGGAATTTCCCTCGGGGACCCCGCTGTACGCGGTCGCCGACGGATCGGGCGGCGCGGCGCTTGCTTCCTTCATTGCGGCGACCCCGGATGTTTTCGACGGCGTCGCCGTGACGCAACGGCCCGTCGACCCGGTTCAGGCCGGTTTCCTGCTTCTCGATCCCGAGTCGGGCACGATGCCGGAAAACTCAGGCGATTTTCGGTTCGTCGCGTTCGCCGGACGAGACGAGTCTTTGCTTCATCTTGGCGAGATCGCCGCCGACGACCCGCTGGCCGCGCGGCTTCTCGGCGGCCAGCGTGACTCTGGTCGCCGAAGCGGCGAACGTCTCGCACGTCGCGTTGCGACGTGGCTCGCGGCGAGGAGAAGCCATGACGGCGCGTGAGATTGCCCGCTATCTCGATTCCGTCCTCGGTCCTGAGGCTTTCGCCGCGGCGGATCCCTCAAGGAACGGGCTACAGGCGGATAACGACGGCTCCGATATCGGGCGCGTCGCCTTCGCGGTCG
>JAKPSR010000170.1 GCA_029571425.1 Spirochaetota bacterium
CGCAGGCGATGAAGGGATCTCGGGCGCCCGCGCGGAGGCGATTGACGGCCTCGAGCACGGCCTCCCGCCGATATGGCCGCCGCATGCGCTCGAGGACCCGGTCGCTTCCGGACTGGACGGAGAGGTGAAAGTGCGGCCTAACGCGCGCGTCGGCGAGGATCGGGGCGAGGGCGTCGTCGACCCGCTCCGGGTAGAGGCTGGAGACGCGGAAGGCGACGCGGGACGTGGCCTTGAGGAGACGCTCGATGAGCCGGGCGATATCGTCGCCGCCAGAGCGGTATTGCGAGAGGTTTACCCCCGTAAGCACGATTTCGGCGAGGCCCGAATCCTCGATGGCCCGGACCCGGGCGACCACCTCGGCCGCGTCGAGGGATACGGATTGCCCGCGCGCGAGGCGGATGCGGCAGTAGGCGCAGTGGTTGTCGCAGCCGTCCTGGACCTTGATCGACGCGCGCGAATGAAAGCGAAAGGTGTCGGTAGAGAGGCGGAACGACGTCCCCTCGCCCGCCTTGCCGCGCGCCGCGAAGGACTTGAGGGCGCCGAGGGTTCGATGAACGTCGGTGCCTGAGGCGTCTGAGGGCGCCGCGTCGGCGAGCGCGTCGGCGAGGAATGCCGCGAGGTCGGCGAGCTCGCCCTTCCGCGTGCCCGGGAAAGGCACGACGCGGGGATCTATCGCGGCGAGGGACGCCGCGTCGACCTCGGCGTAGCAGCCGGTAACGAGGACGGGCGCGGCGGGCTCGGCGCGGAGAAGGGAGCGGATGACGCCGCGCGCCTTTTGCTCGGCCTTGCCAGTGACGGTGCAGGTGTTGACGACCGAGAGGACGACGGGGTCGCGCCCGCCCGCCGGCGCGCCTTCTCCCGATTCCCGGCCCGCGACGGCGAAGCCCGCGCGCGCGAAGGATTCGGCCAACGCTTCGGTCTCGATTTGGTTAAGCTTGCATCCGAGTGTCTCGAAAAGGACGGTCGGCATGAGCGCGGCGTCAGTTGAGCAGGGCGATGACCCTGTCGCGGCCGCGCATCGCGTCGGCGAGCGCGCCGTTCAGCGAGAGGGCGCGGTTATACGCCTCAAGCGAATGGCGGTAGTCCTTCGCCATCTCGCGCGCGTACCCGAGCCTGACCCACCATCCGACGTTCAGCGACTCGAGCTGAAGGGCCGCGGTGAAGGCGATGTCGGCGTGGCGGTATCTCGCCTGGCGAAGGTATATCTCGCCCATGAAGGCGTAGGCGGGGCCGATGCGGCTCCCGTTCGGCGCGTACGAGATGTAATCCTGGAAGAGCCGGAGCGACTGCTCGTTCTGCCCCTTGTAGTACTTCGCCTCCGCCTGTATCTCGACGAGGCGCGGGTCGTACTTGGAGAGGGCGCGTCCCTTCTCGGCCCAGGAGTCGGCCTCCTCGTAGCGTTTCGCCATCACGAGGGACCAGCACAGGACGACGTGGCTCTCGACGCTCGCCGGGTTCGCCGCGATCTCGGCGACGCATACGTCGATCGCCTCGGCATAGCGGCCTTCGCGGTACAGGGCGAGGGCGTCGGCCTTGGTTTGCGCGGAGAGCGATTGTAGGGCCAGGAAGAGGAGCGCGGCGAGCGCGGGGATCGTTCGGCGCACGGCTTACCTCGTCATCGTGCAGATGCCGGTGAAGAAGCACCCGCTCTCGAGCACGACCTCGGGGGCGGTGACGTCGCCGTTGAGCGTGCCCGACGCGAAGACGTGCACGATCTCGGTCGCGGTCACGTTCCCGTCGACCTTTCCCTTGATGATCACGCGCGCGGCCTTGATGTCCGCCTTCACCTCGGCGGCCGAGTCGACGAGGAGGTCGCTCGTCGCGTCGATCTTGCCGGTAACGCGCCCTTTGATCATGAAGGGCTTGGCGAACTGGATGGTGCCGGTAAAGTCGATGTCGGGGGCGAGTACGGTATCGTAATCCTCCTCGTCGAGGTCGAGGAGGTCGTTATCCTTGTTGTCTACCATATTTGGTAGATTATACGCCTTTGGGAGGCTCGGTCAAGTCGGCGCACACCGAGCCCCAGGCGCGCTCGAACTCCTCGCGCATCACGGCGGCGTAAGGGTTGAGGGTTTGCATGTCGAGGAAAAGCTCGGGGGAATCCTTGGCGACCTGTCGCGCTATCGCGAGGAGCTTTCGGTACCAGAGGGTGCCGATCGGGGTCTCGTCGATCCCCATGATGTTCAGGGTGCGGCCGACCATGTGGGTCAGCGCCTGGCTCCACGCGGCCTGGCGGTCATGCTCCTCCGGGGTCATCTCGACGACCATGATCCCGAGCGACGAGAAGAAATGGCTCCAGCGCGCGTAGCGCTCGCTGTCCATGCGGACGGGATGCATCATCAGGGGGAGGCCGGAAAGGCCCTCCTTCGCGGACTCGGGCCCGAACATCGGGTGGGTCGCCAGTATCTCGACGTGGCTGGGGAGCAGCTCGCGCATCCAGCGGACGGGCTCGACCTTGACCGAGCAGGTGTCGACGACGAGGGTCCCGGGGGAAAGGAGGGGCGCCATGCGCTTGAGGAAATCGGGGACGGCGCGCATCGCGACGCAGACGAAGACGACGGGCTTCGCGCACGCCTCCTCGAGGCTGACGATGGGGCAGGGCGCCTCGCGGAGCGGGCTTCGGTTATAGCCCACGACCTCGGTCCCGTGCGCGAGAACGGTCGCCCAAAAAGAGCCGAAACGGCCCAATCCGATGATGCCGGCGCTTTCCATGTCCCCACCCTAAAGGGAAACGCCCGCTCTGTCAAGGAAAGGGCCTTGCCGAAAGGGGGCGAGGGGGATATGCTAAACGCACCTCAAGGAGACTTTTTTACCATGAATTTCATCGAACGCATGAAGGCTACGGCGAAGTCGTACCAGAACAGGCTCGTGCTCCCCGAGGGCACGGAGCAACGCACGGTCAAGGCCGCGCGCAAGATCCTGGACGAGGGGATCGCCTCCTCGGTGACCCTGATCGGCCCCCAGATCGCGGTGACCGAGGCGGCGACCGCCGCTGGCGTCAACCTTACCGGCATCACGGTCGTTGACCCGGCGACGTCGCCCTGGCTCGACGAGTTCGCCGCCGCCTACTACGAGAGGCGCAAGGCGAAGGGCATTACCCCCGAGCAGGCGCGCGCGGACATGTCCGGCTTCCTCCGCTTCGGCGCGATGATGGTCGCGACGGGCCGGGCCGACTCGATGGTGGCCGGTGCCGAGAGCACCACCGCCGACGTCCTTCGCGCCGGGCTTACCGTCATCGGCACCGCGCCCGGGACGAAGACCGCCTCATCCTGCTTCGTGATGCAGATGCCCGACAAAAAGTGGGGCGCGGACGGGTTGATGATCTTCTCTGACTGCGCCGTGATCCCGACCCCGAACGCCGAGCAGCTCGCCGACATCGCGACCTCCGCCGCGAAGAGCTGCCGCGAGTTCATCGGGGTCGATCCGGTCGTCGCGCTCCTTTCGTTCTCGACGAAGGGTTCGGGCGGGAAGGACGAGGACGTCCTGCGCGTCCAGGAGGCCGCCCGCATCCTCGGCGAGCGCAAGCCCGATTTCCTCTTCGACGGCGAGCTGCAGGCCGACGCGGCCCTGGTCCCGTCGGTGACCCAGAAGAAGGCGCCGGGAAGCCCGATCACCGGGAAGGTCAACACCCTCGTGTTCCCCGACCTCGGCGCGGGAAACATCGGGTACAAGCTGGTGCAGCGGCTCGCCGGCGCCGAGGCCTTCGGTCCCTTCCTGCAGGGTTTCGCGAAGCCGATCTCCGACCTCTCCCGAGGTTGCTCCGTCGACGACATCGTGACGACGGCGGCCGTGACCCTCGTGCAGGCGGGAAAAAAATAAGCCCGAGGCGCGAGCCCCGGGCCTAACGCGGCGTCCCGAACGGGACGCCGTTTTTTTTCGCGTGCCCGGCGCCGCCGGGCCTGACGTCACTGCGGCTTAGACCGCTTCGCGCGTTCGAGCCGCGCCTGCGCGAGAATGTAGGTATCGGTCTTCGACGGGATCGAGAACTCGTTGCGGACGACCTTGCGCCACGCCGCCTCCGCGGCGTCGTGGAAGCCGTATCCTTCCGCGATAAGCCCGTACACGTACCAATCCTCCGGCCTCGGGTCGACCCCTTGGTCCATCTCGATCATGCGGACCAGGATAGAGTGCGCCTCGTCGAAGCGCCCGATCGTCGCGTAGATCGTCGCCAGGGTGTGCAGCTCGGCGCGTCCGCGCGACTGTCCCATGGTGACCGACTTGCGCGAGCGCTCGAGGGCGGTCGGCGCGAGCTCTCCCTGCGGGTTGCGGAAGAGCTCGGCCCAGGCGAGGTTGTTGAGGTCCATGCCCGTGAGCCTGGAGCTTTGCTTCTTGCATATCTCGTCGATCTTCGGGAAATCCAGCGCCTGCTGATAGACGCTCACGAGCACGGCGAAGGCGCCCCGGTCCTCGGGGTTCGCCGCCTGCCAGCTCTCGGCGACGCGCTCGGCCTCGGCGTAGTCGCCCCACAGCGCGAGGTTCACAGCGTACCAGGGCGTGAAGTCCGGGTCGCGTTCGAGGAATGGGGCCGCGGTGGCGGCGATCGTCCGCGCGCGGTCGTGCGCGAGGCCGAAGGTAGCCGAGTGCGAAAGGAGGACGGTAAGGGTGGCCCAGAGATCGGCGCCCATGTCGGCGGGGACTCCGTTCTTCGCGGAATCGGCGAGGAAGGCGTCGCGGTTCGAAAGCCGCTTCCAAAGCGCGTCGATCGATTTCCGCGCGGGGTCCCCCGAGAGGCCTTGCGTCGCCAAAAGCTCGGCGGCCCGGCGCATCACCCACTCATTCCGGGGCAACCGCTCGTCGGCGAAGTAGGCGAAGTCGAGGACGGCCTCGGGCTTGCCGCGGGCCGGCGGGAACTGCCAGTTGTACCATCGCTCGGCGTTTTCGGGCTTCTTGGCGTCGAGGAAGGCGGATATCTGGGAACCGATCGAGAAATTGAACGCGTTGAGCGCGGCCATCCGGTACTCGCGGCCTTCCCGGACGATGTAGAATCGGAAGGGCTCGGCGTTCACTCCGTCGAAGTTCACGACGGCCCGGTACCCGCCCGCGTCGTCGCCCGTGACGTCGAGGTTCATGATCGAAAGGGCGATGTCCATTCGGAGTGTCGGCGACCCAGTGCCCAGCACCGGGCCGAAGGTCTCCTCCGCCATCTTGAGCGCGCGCTTCTCGCCGATGGCCGCGATGCCCTTCAGGAGCCCGGGCGAGAAGCACGGGTCGAAGAGCTCTTTCGCGCTCTCGGGCGACTTGATGTACCGGCATATGAACGACTTGACGAGTCCCTCGGGCGAGGTGTGCGTAAGGTCGGCGGGGCTCGCTATCGAGATGCCGTCGAGCACGAGCGCGCGGTTCTCGAGGTTGCCCGCGTCCTTGTTCGCGATTGCCGCCTGCCTGAGGAAGCGCGCCGCGTCCTTGTAGCGCCGCATGTCGGTGAGCATGTCGGCGGCGGCCACGAGGCATTCCTGTCGCTTGGGCAGGGCGAGCTCCTGCTCGAGGAGCTTGGAGGGCTGGGCTTGGTTGCCCTTGAGCGCCTCGTTCACGACCTTCGCAATGTTCCGCTGCACGGGATCCTTGATGCCGGCGGCGACGCGCGCTGCGGCCTCGGTGTCGCCGAGCCGCGCGAGGACGATCCAGAGGTTAAACGAAAGGTTGTACTCGTCGAGGGCCTTGCCCAAGGCCTCGTACTCGGCGCGCGAGCGCTTCAGGTCGTCGACGCTTTGATAGCGCTGGCCCTCCGCGTCGTATTCGTAGAGGATGGCGAGGTTGGCGCGGTACGCCTTGTTCTCGCCGTCGAGCTCGATCGCCTTCTTCCACGCGCCGATGGCGCCCTCGCGGTCGAAGCCCTTCGCGAGCCGCTTGCCCATCGGGTTGCACATCAGCACGTTCGCGAGATTCTCCCAAAGGCTCGCGTCCTTCGGGTCTATCTCGACCGCCTTGCGCGCGTAGAGAGACGCGGCCTCGCCCATCGAATACGAGAGCAGGGCGTTCGAGAGCCGCTTGTACTGGATAGCGCTCGTCGGCATATCGCGCACCAGGGCGCGGTATCAATCGAACGCCTCGGCGTACTTGCCCTCGGCGCGCAGTATCTCTCCCTCGTGGTCGAAGACGACGGCGATGTCGTTGTTGTCGTTTAGCAGGGTCTTGATGTCTTCGCGGGCTTTCTCGAATTGGGCCGGGGTGAACTCGACCTTCTTCATCTCGAACCGGACGGTGCCGATGAGCTCGCCCGACTTACCCGCCTCCCACGAGACATTGTAGCTGAAGAACTCGCTGGGTACCGTCTTCGGCTCGGGGATGCCGCGCGCCTTGAAGCCGGCCGGCGGCTTGATCGTCGCGATGAGCCGGTAGGAGAAAGGAACGTTGAGTCGGAAAGGGGCCTTGCGCGGCTCGACCTTTTCGTCGATCAGGGGAGAGGGGAAGCACCCGCGGAGATTATTGAGGTTGATGACCGCCTGGGCCGTCGTGTCCTCGGTAAACGCCTTATTTGTCTTCGCCCCGCCTAGCACGATGGCGTACGGGCCCGAGAAGTCGCGCGGGTCGTTCCACTCCACGCGGGGCGCGTCCTTGATCCCGTAGTAATTCTCGAGGTAACCCGAGTAGTCCTTGCGGGTCCGCTCGGGGTCCTTGTAGAGCTGGGCGTTGCGGTAATAGCTGTCGAGGGCGCCGAGGTACTCGGTACGCTCGACGACCGAGCCCTTGCCCGAGTCGGCCATGACGATCTCGCGGAACTCGGCGGTTAGGTTATCAGCCGAGGTCATCTCGGGGGTGCGCACCAGGCTCTTCTGGCCCGGGCGCGCGATCAGCGAGTAGCGGTATTGGTCGTAGAAGGGCAGGGTGGCGGAGTAGTTCAGCTCGACCGTCGGGTCGAACCATATCCCCGCGCCGTCCTCGACGAAGACGATCGCGTGGTCGAATTTCCCGATGCCGGGAAGCTCGGGGTCGACGTCGGTGCCCGGCCCGGTGTTGACGAGGCTCACCCACGCCTTGTACCCGGCCGAGCGGAGCAGGGCCACGAGCATGGTGGCTTTGTCTTTGCAGTCGCCGTAGCCGCGGGCGATAACCTCGCTGGGCTTGTACGGGACGATGCTGTTAAGCCCGAGCTCCATGCCGGTATATCGGACGCGCTCGTTGATCCAGCGCGACGCGGCGACGATGGCGGCCTTCGGGTCCTTGCGGGGAAGGTTGAGCTCCTTCGGCGGGGCGAAGGAATCGGACGAGAGGACTCGCTCGATCTCGGCGGAATACGCGGTCGCGAGGGTCTTCCACTCGGGCGCGTTCGAGACCTCGACCTTGGATCGCTGGCGGTAGTCGGGCGGCGGGAAGTCCTCGGTGTCCTTCGAGGGCTCTTGGTTCTTCGCCTCCCACGTGAGCACGCGCATTCCGTCCTTCTCGGAGGATGTTTGCGCGACGTCGCTAAGCGCGTAGGTCTTGAAGGAAACGTTCATCCCTTTCGGGTAGGTGACGGTGTATTTGTTTCGCCCGACGGGGATCATGCGGGAGAAATACCAAAAGTCGTCCAGGCCGCTCCCGGCGAGCAGGGGCCGGCTGACGGTGACGAACTCCTCCTCGACGACGCTCCCGATCACCACGTTGGGGAAAGGGACGCGAAAGCGCCGGAAGTCGGTGTATTGAAGGCTGTCGTCCGAGCCCCGCGAGACCTCCATCAGGTCCTTTTCGGAAACCTCGTAGGTGGAACCGTCCGGGTTGATGACGCGCGCCCGGATCGTCGGCTTGTCCTGATGCCAGGGACTCCACCCGAGCTCGGCGCTCGACCAGTTCTTTAGTCCCTCGTCCGTCTCGATGCGGTACACGAACGAGGATCGGCTTTCCAGGCTCCCATCAGCCCGGTAGATCGTCTGTCCCTCAGCGTAGAGGATGGTGACCGCGCGGCTCTCGCCGGGGTAATGGATCGAGTCAGCGGCTCGGCGGACCGCGGCGGCGTCGGGCGAGAAAAGCCCGGCATCCCAGGGCCCGCCCGTGTACCAGCCAGGTTCTTTAGCCGAGGCAAGCGCGCCGATGAGGGCGATGACGACGAAAAAAAAGGGTTTCTTGCATGTGGTGTATTGCATGGTAGAGAGCATACCCCACTTTCTAAGGAAAAAAAAGTGGGAAGGGGCGTTAGTTTTTAGGGGGGCGTTTATGGTATAATAGCGGGATACATGAAGAAGACCTGGTTCGACACCCAGTTTCCCCTCGCCCTTACGGCCGGGCAGGAACGGGACTACCGCAAGGCCATCACCATCCTCGAGGACCTCGCGGCCCGAGGCTACGCGGACGGGACGGCCGAGGACGACAGGACCGCGCACCCCGAGGTATATCTCTATCTCGCTAGGTCCTGGCACGCCGAGCGCATGAGCGCGCGCGCGGCCACCTGCGCGCGGGCCTACGTGGGCCTTTGCCCCGACGACGGGGCCGGTTGGTTCTTTCTCGGCCGCATCGCCCTCTCCGATGGGCTCGTCGCCCGCGCCGTCGCCGCCTTTCAGCGAAGCGTCTCGCTGAACCCGGAGTCGGTCGACGCGCGCGCCGCGCTCGGCGCCGCCTACCTCAAGATGCGGAAGCCCTCGCTCGCCCGCGCGACCTTCGAGGAGGCGCTTCGCCTCGCGCCCGGCGACGAGCGGCTGAACCATGGGTATCGGAACGCCCTCTTCGTCGAGGCCGTGCGTACCCTCAAGCGCGGCGACGCGGAGACCGCGCGCCAGATGCTCACCTTCCTCATCGACAACGACCTCGACGGGGTCGCCCCCCGCCTCTACCTGGCGCACGCGCTCCGCGAGCTCGGGTACCGCGCGGAGGCGCTGAGTCAGTACGAGGCCGCCCTCGAATTCGCCCCCGACGACGAGGCCCTTCGCTGGTATCCCGCGTCGCTGCTTCTCGAGATGGGGGAGACCGCTCGCGCGGGCGAGCTCATCGCCGCCCTTGGTGGGATGCCCGGCGACCGCGCGCCGTCGACGCAGGCGATCGACCTCACGATCGTGCGCGGCCACCTAGAGGCCGGCGAGTGGGGCAAGGCCGCCCAGGCCGCCCGCATGTACATCAAGACCTACGGTCCCGACGCGCAGGTGCACGCCCTGATGGGAGAGGCGCAGCGGAACCTCGGGAAATACGCCGAGGCGATCAACCACTTCCGCCGCTCGTTCGAGATCGATAAGTCGAATCCCGCGCCCCTCTATGGGGTCATCCTGGCGTACGTGGCCTCGGGCGACTGGGAGGGATTGAAAGCCGAGCTCGTGCGCGCTCGCCGCGCCGGCCTCGATGAGGACACCGTCGATTACTACGCGGTCATCGCGGGAGGGCACCTCGACGCCGATCCCGAGCGGCTCCTTCCCGCCGTCCAGGACCAGGTGCGTCGCCACGGCGCCGAGCCCGATCTCGTTTCCATCCTCGCGCGTACCTACTTCCGGCTGGGCCTCGCCGACCTCGCGATCGGGTGGTACGAGAAATCGGTGGCGCTCGAGCCGGGCAACGAGGAAGCACGTCTCGGGCTCATCGCCTGCCTCGAGACCCTCGGCTCAACGGACGCCCTCGACGAGGCGTACGCCGCCTTCCTCTCCCAGTGGGGCGACAACGAGTCCATCAGGCGCGAGTACGTCACCTTCCTCGCGAAGGTCGGGAAATGGGCCGAGGCCGCCGATCAACTCGAGTTCCTCTCGCGCGAGTCCGCCTCGGAGGCCGTGCTGCGCCAGCTCGCCTTCTATCGGCGAAAGGCTGGGCAGTTCCGAAGCGCGGCGATACTGTACCGCGACATGCTCAGGAAGAAGCCGGATAACCGTGTGCTTCTTGGGAACCTTGTCTTTTGCCTGGACCGGATGGGGCAGGCGGGCCTCGCGGCCCGGCTCATGGCCGAGGCAAACAAGGCGTTCAAGCCCGACGCGGAGAGCATGCTGATCGAGGGTGTCCTTCGCGCCCGAGCCGGCGACGACGCGGGCGCACTCGCCGTGTTCCGCAAGGTCATCGACCGATATCCCAAGGACCCGCGGGGTTGGGAGCGGGTCGCCGCGATATACCGGCGGAAAGGCGTCGGCGAGATGGCGGCGACCTTCGAGCAAAAGGCGCGCGAGCTCGGCGGCGGGAATCGCTCGCATGGCTCGGGCTCGCATTCGGGGGCGATCTGGTCGCCCAGCGGCCGCGAAGCGACGCCCCTTGCCGGCGGGACGCCCGCGAGAAGAAAGCCCGCGCAGGCGAGAAAGCCGGCTTCCCCAAAGAAGTCGGCGCCGCCGAGGAAAGCCTCGCCCGTGAAAACCGCGGTCGTGAAGAAGTCCGCGACGACAAAAAAGCCGAGTCCGAAGAAAGCGGCCCCGAAGAAGGCCGCGACTAAGGCGAAGCCCGCCCAGGCGAAAAAAAACGCCGCGAGGAAATCCCCCGCGGCGAAAAAGCGATAAGCGCCCGCGTCCTTATCGCTGAAGCTCCATGTCCACGGCGTAGTCTTTCTCCGTCCATTCGGGATTGATCTTCATGCTCAGCCCGAGGTCGGTCGTCTTCTTCGTGAAGACGTAACTCCGCTCGGCGTCCGCGCAGGCGAACGAGAGCGTTACCTCGCCGACGCCGACGTCTACTTTCAGTCCCGATATCTTGCCTTCAAAGTCGTAGACGACCGAGCCGTCCCTATCGAGGATCCTAATACCGTCGGCCCCAAATTCCCACACGGCGTCCCAATTCGGGTCGAGCCATCGTCCTTTCGGGAATTGCCCAAGATCGATTTCCGCCGCGAAGGCCGACGCGACGATTACGAGTGCGACCAGCGCGGTCGCGATGATTCGTTTCATAAGTTCTCCTTGTGAGCGTAGTGACTTAATGATAATGAACGGGCATCGGAAATGCAAATCGCGTCATTTGACGGCGCGGTGCGGCAAGCTTATATTTCAGGTATCTCAACAAGGGGAGGAACGAACTATGAGCGAAAAACTAATCGCCGCGATCAACGAGCAGATCAACAAGGAGTTTTACTCGTCATACCTCTACCTCGCGATGGCGGCCCATTTCGACGCCAACGCCCTGCCGGGCTTCGCGCGGTGGATGAAGGTCCAGTCCCAGGAGGAGTGGGGGCATGGGATGCGCTTCTACGAGTATCTCGCCGATATCGGCGAGCCGGTCGTCCTTAAGCCGATCGCCCTCCCGCCGCTGAAGTTCGGGAGCCCGCGCGAGGTGTTCAACCAGGTACTCGAGCACGAGATCGCGGTGACCGCCTCGATAAACGCCCTCTTCGAGCTCGCCCGCAAGGAAGGCGACCCGAAGACCGAGGTGATGCTCCACTGGTTCATCGACGAGCAGGTCGAGGAGGAGAAGAACGCCCGCGACATACTCGATCAGCTTTCGATGGCCGGGGACCAAAGCTTCGGCATCGCCTTCCTTGACCGCAGCGTGCTGGGCGCGCGCAAGGCGGACGATTAGCCCTTTTCGCTTTCGTTTTCGCCGGGGCCGTTGTATACTCTAAAGTCGTACGCGATAAGGAGGCGGCA
>JAKPSR010000178.1 GCA_029571425.1 Spirochaetota bacterium
ATTGGGTTCGGCGCGAACAACTGGCCGTCCCAAGGGTCGAACGCCTGGCTCTCGAGCGGAAACCTGCACCTGTGGCATCCATACCAAAAGGCGCCGGCTACGGAATGGGAGGCGCGCCTCGACTACCTCTTCTACGAGGGATCGGCGACGATAGACCGCGATCGCGCCAAGCGAATTTGGGACGAGTTCCAGTCGATCATGCTCGAGGAGTGCCCCGTCGTGTATCTCGTCAGGCCGCAGAGCTTTCTCGCCCTTCGCAATCGGTGGGACTTCTCTAATTTCTACTACGATAACCGGAACAACTCGGGCGGCGAGCTGTACAAGGACTACGTGTTCCTGAGGGAGGGCGCATGACGTTGGCCGGCATCGGCGGACTCTTCTCGCGCGCGGCGCGGCCGCTCGCCAGTTTCCGCAGGCGGGCGCCGCTCGCCTCGTTCGTTCTCGGTCGCGTCGCGACGATGGTGGTCGTGCTCCTCCTCCTTGGCTTCGCCGTGTTCGCCCTGATGGAGCTCGCGCCGGGCGACATACTGGACCAGCTGATGCGCGAGCAGCTGATGGCGTCGGCCGGCGGCGGCGCGCGCGGGGAGCGCGCGATGACGCCTGAGCAGGTCGAGGCGGCGCGCGCCGCGCTTGGGCTCGATCAGCCCTTTTTCGCGCAGTACCTTCTCTGGCTGAAACGGGTGGTTTTGCACGGCGATCTCGGCGTCAGTTTGATTTCCCGCGCGCCGGTCGCGTTCCTTATCGGCTCGCGTCTCGCGAACTCCGTGCTCTTAAACCTACTCTCCTTGGTCGTGATAACGGTCGCGTCCTTCGCGCTCGGGATTTTCTTCTCGTCGAAGGCGGGAACCTCGGCCGACGTGGCCGCGGGTTTCGTCGCCCTCGTGCTCCACGCGTTTCCGGGCATCCTGCTCTTGATCCTGCTTCAGCTTTTCGCCTCAGCGACCGGGCTTTTCCCGGTGACGGGGTACCCGGGCTTTCCCTTCTCGGAGGCGCCGGGCCGCTTCGTGTTCAGCTATCTTCATCACGTGTTCCTCCCTGTCGCGGCCGCGTTCCTCGGCGGGGTCGGCAGCACGATGCGAATGATCCGGGCGACCATGCTCGACCAGCTTGGGCAGCCCTACGTGACGAGCCTGCGCGCGCGGGGCGTTCCGGAGCGGCGCGTGTACTTTAACCACGCGTTTCGCAATACGCTAAACCCGTATATCACCGGGAGCGCGAACCTCCTCGCGAGCCTTTTCTCCGGTTCCTTGGTCCTCGAGATCATCTTCGCGTACCCCGGCGTCGGGCGGCTGATGTACGAGGCGGTGATACAGGAAGACATTAACCTCGTCCTCGCGAACGTTATGTTCATTTCCTTTCTCGTGCTCCTCGGGATGCTTCTCGCGGACGTGGCCCTCGCCCTCGTCGACCCGAGGATACGGTACGGTAAAGAATGAAGAAGTTCCTGTCATACCTCAGGCTTCGCCCGCTCGGGCTCGTCTCGCTCTCCGCGCTCGCCGTCCTCTACCTCGCGATGGGACTCGCGGAGTTCGTCGCGCCGTACTCGCCGACCACCGCCTTCAAGGGGATGTCCTATCATCCGCCGAACGCGCGCGTCGCGTCGTTGCGGCCCGTCGCCCAGGAGGCGCGAGTGCTCAACGCGGTCACGTGGCGGTACGCCCGGGTTAAGGGGCTTTACCATCGCGTCGAGCTATTCGCCCGCGGCGAGCCATACCGACTTTGGGGCCTCGTGCCCTGCGATCGGCATTTGTTCGGGGTCGCGGACGGCGCGTATCCCGTCTTCTTGATGGGCGCAGACGGCCTTGGACGAGACCTTTTCTCGCGGATTATGTACGGAAGCAGGATCTCGCTGACGATAGGCTTTATCGCGACGGCGATCTCCCTTTTGATCGCGCTCGCGGCCGGCGGGGCGGCGGGGTATTTCGGCGGCCGCGTCGACTGGGCCGTGATGCGCGTCTCCGAGTTCTTCATGCTAATCCCGGCTCTGTACCTGATTCTCTTCCTGCGTTCCGTCCTTTCGGGGGCGATGGACTCCGGCACGTCCTATATGGTGATCACGGTAATCCTGTCGCTCGTGGGCTGGCCGGGCTCGGCGCGCACGGTGCGCGGGCTCGTGCACGCGATCAAGCGAGAGGACTTCGTGTTGAACGCCCAGCTCGAGAGCGTGCCCGGGGCGGTCATTCTCGCCCGGCACATCCTGCCGCAGATGGCGAGCCTGTTGATCGTCAGCGTCGCGTTGAGCGTGCCCGGGTACATCATGAGCGAGACGACGCTCTCCTACTTGGGGCTCGGCATCGCCGATCCCGCGGTCAGTTGGGGTTCGCTGATCAAGCGGGACGTCACCACGCTCGTCAACCTTCGAAGCTATCCGTGGCTCCTTTCCCCGGTGTGGTTCCTTCTCGCGGCGACGCTCGCGTTTAATTTCCTCGGAGACGTCCTTCGCGATTTTTACGACCCGTATCACTCGCTGCCGCTTGGCAAATGGCGAGCCGCGTTGCGAGCCGCGCTAGGGGCCCTGGTCCGCGGGCTGCGTTCTCTGCCGCATGGCAAGGCCGAAGGAGGGTCGCGATGAACGGCGCGCCACTCGTCGAGATAGAAAACCTCCGCGTCGATTTCCCGATCGTTCGGGGCGCCGAGCGGTTGCTCGTGCGGGCCGTACGAGGGGTGAGCCTCTCGGTCGCTCGCGGCGAGATCCTCGGCCTTGTCGGGGAATCGGGATCCGGCAAGAGCGTGACGGTCTCGGCGATACCCGGGCTCCTTCCCCCTCGCGCCGTCGCCGTTGGCTCGATACGGTTTGAGGGCACCGAGCTACTTGGCCGCGGCGTCCGGTTCCTCCGCGCGTGGCGCGGCCGCAGGATAGGGATGGTGTTCCAGGAGCCGGGCCGCTCCTACGACCCGCTGCAGAGCGTCGGTTCCGCCTTCCTCGAGACCTTCCGGGTGTCGGAACCGAGACTGTCGCGCAGAGATTCCGACGACCGGGCGGTCGCCCTCCTTGAGGAGGTTGGCTTATCGTCCGCCCGCGAGCGATTGGTGAACTTTCCACATCAGTTTTCGGGGGGGCAGCTCCAGCGGATCGGGATCGCGCTTGCCCTCGCGCAAGGCTGCGATCTCCTTCTCGCGGACGAGCCGACCACCGCGCTCGACGTGACGATACAGGCGCAGATCGTCGATCTTCTGCGGCGGCTTCGCGCCTCGCGCGGTATAGCGATCGTCTTCATCAGCCACAACCTCGATCTCGTCGCCGGGATCGCGGACCGAATCGCCGTGATGTACGGCGGGCTCGTGCTCGAGGAGGCTCCCTCCGCAGAGCTTGTGTCGGCGCCTCGGCATCCCTATGCCGCCGGCCTCCTTGCCGCGGCCCCTTCGTTCGGCAGTCATTGGACGACGGCCGCGCTCGCGCCCATACCTGGCCGGGTATGCGACCCTGTCGCGCCCGAGCCGGGATGCCCTTTCGCTCCGAGGTGCTCGCTCGCTTCGCGCGAATGCGCGGTCGCGATCCCGGAGCTTCGCCCCGTCGCGGGCGGGCGGCGCCTGACGCGCTGCATCAAGGATACGGAGTACGGACGATGATACTATTGGAGGCGAGGGACCTCGCGAAGCGCTTTAACCTCGAAGCCGGATTCTTCGCCCGGTTCGGGAAATTCGTCCGCGCGGTAAACGGCGTGTCGCTCTCGATTGGCGAGGACGAGGCCTATGGGCTCGTCGGCGAGTCGGGGTGCGGTAAGTCGACGACCGCGCGGCTCCTTGTGCGGATGTACGAGGCCGACTCGGGCGCCGTCCGCTTTTGGCCGCGAGGCGCGGAACTCGGCAAGATGGCTGACGATGGGTCTGTCGACGTTCGAGCCCTCGGCCGCCGCGCGCTCGTGGCCTATCGCTCGCGCGTGAAATACGTCTTTCAGGACCCCGCTCGATCCCTCGATCCCCGGATGTCCGTCGCCGACGTCCTTCTCTCCGGGTACCGGTGGTCACCTTCGTGGCCCGGTCGCGCCTTGGCCCTCGCCGAGGCCGCCGCCATCCTGGAGGAGGTTGGGCTTTCCGCGTCGGATCTTGAGCGGCGTCCGCCCGAATTCTCGGGTGGACAGAGGCAGCGCATATCAATCGCCCGCGCCCTCCTCCTTCGCCCGGATCTCCTAATCTGCGACGAGGTCGTGTCCGCCCTCGACGTCTCCGTGCAGGGGCAGATCCTCAATCTATTGATCGAGACGCGGCGGCGGCGCAAGCTCTCCATCCTTTTCATCGCGCATGATCTTAAGGTTGCCTGCTATTTCTGCGACCGGATCGGGGTTATGTATAAGGGTGAGATGATGGAGGAGGCTCCCGCGCGGGACCTGTGGAAGGCGGCATTGCACCCGTATACCCGCTTCCTGTTCGCGAGCGCGCCCGGGATGGATCCTTCCGCCGGGAACGATCGTGCCGCCGGAGGCGCCGTGACGGCCGCCTCGCATGAGCCGCGAACCGACGCGTGGGAAGGGTGCGCATACGCCGCTCGTTGCCCGCTCGCCGACGATCGGTGCCGCTCGCAGCGTCCCGAGTTCCGCGAGATCGCGCCGGCCCATCGCGTTCGCTGTCACAAGGCCGACGCAGCCGAGTAGCGTCTCGCGCGTCGCCGCCAGTGGCTGCGGCCTACGCCCCGAATGACAGATGCTCGACGAGAATGCGGACGCCGATCGCGATGAGGACGAGTCCCCCGGCAAGTTGGGCGTACCGGCCGAGCATGCAGCCGAGCTTCCTTCCGAAGAAAAATCCCGCCAAGCATAAACAGAACGTGACGAGGCCCACGACGCCCGCGGTGAGGGCGATTGGGCTTCCCACGACCGAGAGGCCCACGCCCACCGCGAGAGCGTCGATGCTCGTCGCGAC
>JAKPSR010000192.1 GCA_029571425.1 Spirochaetota bacterium
AAATTACAAAAAAGCCATCCGTCGAGGCCTTCCTCGCGAATGGCTTTTCGCATGCCCTCGATGTCGGGCATCGGCTAGAAATCGAGAGCGAGCTCTTCGACGTTGAACTTATCATCAATCGGCGCCGACGGGCTTAAGGTACCCCAGGTCGGGTGCTTTAGGTCCTTCGAGGCGCAGATGTTCACGTGATCGAACTTCCCGTTCTTCAGGAAAAAGGTCATGTAGGGATTGACGTCCGACCTCGTGAGGTTAAGATTCGCGCGGGCGTCGCGGCGATCGAACCACTTGTGCGGGATGTATGCCTCGGCCGTGCCGAGCCCGGCTTTGCGATAGATAACGTAGTATCCAAGCTTATACGGGAAAATCTTCAGGATTTGGACGTTCACGTAATAGTATTCGGATTCCTCAGCCTCGGCGGCCAGCGGCATGATACCGACGGTACCGATGAAAAGCACGGAAAATACGCACAGAAGCAAAGCTTTCTTCATGGCTTAACCTCCACCATCGCTTTAATTATACCCGCGCCCCGGGATTGTTGCAAGCATAATTGCTTTTATCGTATGTTTGCGGTTTTCGGCCTGATCCCATACCCTGCTCTGCGGACCCTCGATAACGGTCGTCGTAACCTCCTCGCCCTTTACGGCGGGAAGGCAGTGCAAGAATACGCACGCGGGGTTTTTCGCCGCGGCGAGCAGGGACTCGTTCACCTGATAGGGGGCGAGGAGCCGCCGTCGTTCCTCTTTCCGGTCTTCCTCTCCCATAGAGACCCAAACGTCCGTGTAGAGGGCGTCGGCCCCGGCGACCCCAGAAAGATCGCTGGTAACCTCGATTTTCGCTCCCGATTCGCGGGCCCAGGGGGTGCACTCGGCGATCAACGCCTCGTCCGTCCTAAGCTCCTTCGGGGAGACCACGGTATAATGAATACCGAGCTTGGCCGAGATGATCATCAGGGATCGGGCGACGTTGTTGCGTCCATCGCCGACGTAGCAGAGCTTTAATCCGGCGACTTTCCCGAACGTCTCCTTGAGGGTCATGACGTCCGCGAGCACTTGGGTAGGGTGGTACTGGTCGGTGAGGCCATTGTATACGGGAACCCCGGCTTCGCGCGCGAGGGTCTCGACTGTCGCTTGCTTGAACCCGCGGAATTCGATCGCGGAGAACATTCGCCCGAGGACGCGGGCCGTGTCCTCGACGGATTCCTTCCCGCCGAGCTGTATATCCTGGGTGGAAAGGAATACGGGATGGCCGCCTTCCTCGCCGAAGGCCGTCTCGAAGGCGCAACGGGTGCGGGTCGAACGCTTCTCGAAGATCATGGCAAGGGTCTTGCCGACGAAACGCTGGGAAACTTCGCCTGAACGGGTCTTGGCCTTTTCAGCGATCGAGAGGTCCAGGAGATGCAGGATCTCCTCGCTCGAATAGTCCTTCCAGGTTACCAGTGATCTGCCGATGAACGAAGCCGGATTCATGATCTTCCCCTTATTGGATGCATCGAAATAACTCGATTTTATTCTATTTAATGGGTATACTAACAATCCGAGGGATCGCTGTCAATGCGAGTGACCCGGACCGTATGCGAGGGGACGGATGCTGTTCATCTTTATTGAAATACGATATCAACGTCAACTGGCCAGGATATGCCCGGAGGCCCTTGCTTCGTTTCATGCCCTCGTCGACACGGCGGTGTCGAATAACGGTGGCTCCGTGGGCGCCGTTTCCCAAGCATCGGTGTGTCATTTCGAGGAATCCTCGGTAGGGTTCGCCTTCTCGGCCGCCCGCGCGGTCGCCGGTATACACGACGCCCTGGAAGCCCACCGAAAGCGAATTCGCGAGTACCGCGTCATCGTCGGGAGCGTTCCTGGTTCGCCCGCGACCGAGGCGCTTGTCGCGGCGGCACGCGCGTACGACCGGATGGTCTTGCCCGATTCCGGCATCTTGGTGATGCCCGAGGCGGCTAATGTCCTCGCCGCCTATATGAGCTTCATAGACGTGCCTGGCGTCGGGCTTAGTCTGTACTCGGGCGCGCGAACGGTCGAGTATGCGGCCCCCGCCTCGAACGGGCAAAACGCCGCGCGGCGGCC
>JAKPSR010000219.1 GCA_029571425.1 Spirochaetota bacterium
GGAAAGGAACTCGGCCTCGACCCCGGCGACCGGCCCCTGCTGAACATCGCGCTCTCCCTCTCGTTCGAGTACTGATCCGCTCGCCTTGACAAAGCGAGGGGTATGAAGTAAGTTTTACCGACGTATCGAATCGGGCCATTAGCTCAGCAGGTAGAGCAACGCCCTTTTAAGGCGTGGGTCGATGGTTCGAATCCATCATGGCTCAGTATCAAGAGGCGGAACCGAATAGGTTCCGTTTTTTTTCGTGTTGCGCGTCTCCCCTTTATCCCCTATACTGATACGAGGTTCCACCAAGGAGGAGATCAATGTCATTGAAGGCAATGGACTTGTTTGAGGCCTACGTCCAGAATAAGCTACCGATGGACGAGGGATACATCGTCACCTCTTATTTCAAGCCGGAATCGACGTACAGCATCTACGAGATCGTCTCGTACTCCGCGGTGAAGGACATCTACGCCTCGGGAAACGGGCTGACGTTCCAGACCAACGGGAAGAAGCTCTACATCCTCGTCGAGCCGTCGAACTACAACCACAAGACGATCGAGCCCTATTGCCGCGCCGAGGGATTCCAGATACCGCTTCGCTTCAGCGAGGCGAACATCATCACGGCGAAGAATCAATCGAAGATCATCTTCAACAAGGAAGCCCAGCAAGCGATCTCGGCCTTCACGATACTGAAGCCCGAGGGGATCAACTTCGCCTTCCTCTTTTTCTCGCAGCCCGGCGTCTTCGACTCGATGAACCTCTTCTTCTCGAAGACGTTGAACCAGGAAGCGGGAATTCCCCAAGCCGACGCGACGAAGGCGTCGAAGGCCATCGCGGACCTCGCATCGAAGACCCTTACCTGGCCGAAAGACCAGGAATGACGCTCGCCGCGGTATGGGGGCTCGAGACGGCCGATTACGGCTGGCTCCCCTCGTTCCCGCCGGCGCGACGCCTCGCCGAGGCATGCGAAAACCGGGGCCACGCGCTCCGGTTTTTCTTTCCCCGCGACGCCGCGCGGTCGCTCGCCGCGCCCCCATCCGTCGCGCGATCGCCCGACGATCCGTTACCGCCCGGCCCTTGCCTGATCCGAGGCGCGGTTGACCTCGCGCTCGTGCGAGATCTCGAGGCCGCGGGCTGGCGGTGCGTGAACCCGTCGCGCGCGATCGGGGTCGCGACCGATAAGCTTGAGACGCAGCGACTGCTCGACGCGCTCGGGATACCGACCCCGCGCGCGTGGCTCGCGTCCGACCCCGCGCGGCCCCGCGCGATAGCCGCGCGGCCCCTCGTCGCGAAGCCGCGATTCGGGTCGCGCGGGGCCGGGGTGCGCCTCGTCCGCGGCGAGGAAGAGATCGCCGCCATCGTGGGCGGCGACGACGCGATTCCCGCCGACCGCCTTCTCCTTCAGGATTTCGTCGCCGCGTCGCAAGGGCGCGACCTTCGCGCCTTCTTCGCGTCCGATCGCGTCGTCGCCGTCGCCGAGCGGCGCGGCCCGCCGGGCGCGCTCGTGTCGAACCCGGCGCGAGGGGGCCAGAGCCTCGTCCCGGACTTCGGCCCGCGACTTCCGGCCGAATGGGAGGACGTCGTCCTCCGCGTCGCGCGAGCGGCGGGCCTTTCGTACGGGACGGTGGATTTTCTCTACGCGGGGGGAAGCGACGCGCATGGCGCGCCAGGCGATAGGCTCGATCTTACGGTGTGTGAGATAAACGCCATGCCGGGATTCACGGCCCTTGAGGAGGCAACGGGAATCGACGTCGCGGACGCGATCGTCGCCTCGGCGCTCGACTGACCTACTCGCCGAGCAGCTGCTTAAGCTCGCGTATGTCGTTCGCGAGCTTCGACCGCTCGAGTTTCTGGTAGCGCGCGGGAACCATCTCGCGGCTCGTGCACTCGAGCACGGCGACGAGGTTCTGAAGCTCGATCTCGTGCGGGTACGCGGGCGGGATGAAGTCGCGTATCGTCTCGTCGAGATCCTCGCGGGTGACGATCTGCCGACCGTCGATCGTCGCGCCCATCTTCGCGCGCACCAGGATCGCCTCGATGTCGGCCCCGGATATCTCGAACTTAAACGACTTAAAAACCTCGGCGAGCGGGAAGTCCTTGACCTTGATGTCGAGCTTTCGCTGCAGGGTCTCGAAGAGCTCGACCTTGTCGTCGACGGTCTCGGGATAGAAGAGCGCGAGGTGCTCCTCCGCGCGGCCCTGCCGCTTAAGGTCGATCGGTAAAAGGTCGGGGCGGCAGGTGATCAGGAACCAGATGATCTTGCCGCGGTACTCCGTGTTTCCCATGAAGTTCGCGATCTGCGCGAAGACCCGGCTCGTCGTCCCCGAGTCGCCCTCGGAGTCGCGGTCGCCGAGGAAGGCGTCGGCCTCGTCGATCATCACGGCGAC
>JAKPSR010000226.1 GCA_029571425.1 Spirochaetota bacterium
CCGATGTCGCCGAAGTACCCGGCGAGGAAGACGCACGCGAGCCCATAGTATAGCTTGAACCATTCACGCCTGTTAAAGAGAAACTGTAGGAGGAAAAAACAGCCGACGACGAAAGAGGACACCGCGAAAGCGAAGTAGAGCTGGTTGTTCACGACCTCCTGCGTGCGCATCACGCCGTCGAACGCGCCCGTCGGGCCAAGGCGGGCTTCGCTCACGTTATAATGCGCGCCGTCGTTATATATCTTGACGACGAGCTCGTTCTCTTCGCCCGCCTCCTTCATGACGGATGACGGAAAGGTAAAGAAGATCGGCGCCGTGTTATGGATAAAGACGTCGGGAGGCTCGCGGCCGAACGAGCCGACCTCGATCCCGTTGACGAAAGCACGACAGGGCCCGGGGCTCGCGCCGAAATACAAGGAAAGGAGTCGACCCGAAAGGGCTTCCGGAGTGCTGAAGGTGGTTCGAAACCAGCCGAACCGCCGACCCCCGGACTCCTTCGCGTTCACCGCAAGTGGCCACGCGACTTCTTGCCCCGCCGAAAAATCCGGCGCGACGGCCGCGTTCGTTTCCGAGAAAACGGCGACCCATCCCGAATCGATCGAGATAACGGGGGATGCGGCGCGAGCGATGGAAAAAGACGCTAGGGCAAGACAGGTACACAAGGCTCTTTTCATGATACGAATCCTCTAATACCATCAATTTTATCTCTATTTTCACCTTTTTCTCAAGAAAAAACGAGCGATTTCTTGACAACATCACCCTCGCGCTTTATTTTTTACCTATCCATTCATCAGCGATGCGCTCCCTCATCACGATAGCGTCTCTATCGCGATTACAGCCCAGGAGGCACCATGAACGTCGGATTGTTTGGCTTCGGCCGCACCGGGCGACTCGTCGCCGAAGAAATCATCAAGGACACAGATTGCGTCCTTCAATGGGTCGTCAGGAAATCGACGAAGAACAACCACGAATACGCGAGCGACTTCCTCGGTTACCCCAAACACGAGCAGGGAACCTTCTTCTCGATGGACGAGGCGACGGCTCCGGGCTTTTTCGAGCGCCACCCGGTCGACGTGATCATCGACTTCTCGTCGACCCAGGCGGTCTACGAGTACGGCCACGCGGCCGACTTAGGCATCTCGATCGTCTCCGCCATCTCGCATTACGAGCAACAGGAGATCGATTACCTCAAGGCGCTCTCGGAAAAAGCCGCCGTCCTCTATTCGGCGAACATAACACTCGGCATCAACTTCCTTCTCGTCGCCTCGCAGATCCTCAAGCAGATCGTGCCGCACGCGGACATCGAGGTGATCGAGGAGCATTTCCGCGACAAGCGGGGCGTCTCGGGCTCGGCGCTGAAGATCGCGGAGAAGCTCGGCCTCGACCCGAAGACGCACATCAACTCGATTCGGGTAGGCGGCATACTCGGGCGCCACGAGGTGATCTTCGGCTTGCCGAACCAGACGATCCGCATCGCGCACGACATCGTGTCGCGGGCCGCCTTCGGGGTCGGAGCGCTCTTCGCGGCGAGAAGCCTCATCGGCTCGCCTCCCGGTTTCTACACGATGGAGGGTTTAATGCGAAACGCGATCGTCGAGAGCATCGCCGTCAAGGAGATTCTCTCGTAGCGGGCTTGACGGGACCGCGCGGGCCGGTGGATGATCCTATAAAAGGAGACCACATGAACCGCACGTCCCTGCGCGCCGTCGCTTCGATCCTCGCCGCGCTCGCCTTCTCCATCGCACTCATCTCCTGTCAAGGCCGCAATGCGGCTCGTAACGCGCACTTCCTCGTCGACGTATCGCAGGCGCCTCGCGCCGACCAGAACGATTCCCTCGTCGACGGCTTTTGGGAATTTGCCCCGCCTCGCGAGGCGGGTGTGTCGCCGCGCGCCCTCGAGCGTGCTCTCGACGCGGTCGACGCGTCCGGCTTCGAGCTCCACAGCCTGACCGTCGCGCGCGGCAACCGAATTATCCTCGACGCCTACGGGACGATCCGGGCGTCGGGCCGCCCGGTTACCCCGGACCGAACGCATGCCCTCTATTCGGTGACCAAGAGCTTCGTCTCCGCCCTCGTCTCGATCGCCGTCGCCGACGGGTCCATGCCCGGCTTCGACTCGCGCGCCATGGAATGGTTCAAGAAAGACGGCATCGCGAATCCCTCGCCCGAGAAGGACCGCATGACGGTGGGCAACGTGCTGTCGATGCAGAGCGGGCTCGAGTGGAGCGAGGTCGTCGATGACCGCGCCTACCGAGAGCCGCCGAACGCCGCGGTCTCGTTCCTTGGCCGTCCAATCGTCGCCGCCCCCGGCGGCAAATGGGAATACAGCAGCGGAAACTCGCAGATACTCGCCGAGATACTCCGCCGCGCGACGGGCAAGACCCCGGCGCGCTTCGCCGAGGAGCGGCTCTTCGGCCCGCTCGGCATCTCGGAATACCAATGGGCCTTTGACCGAAGCGGGACGAATTTCGGCGGATGGGGACTCGCGCTCAGGCCGCGCGACCTCGCGCGCTTCGGGCTCCTCTACGCGCGCGGCGGCGCGTGGGAAGGGCGGCAAATCATCCCGGCGGGCATTGTCGACGAGACGACGGCGCCGCGCGTGACCTCGCCGTGGAACGGCTCGGAGCGATACGCCTACCACTGGTGGGTCTCGCCCTTCGGGGCCTTCGTCGCGCGCGGCTACCTTGGCCAGGCGATCTACGTTTTCCCCTCGCTCGACCTCGTCGTCGTCGCGACGGGAAACATAGACAACAACCAGGCCGCCCCCTTCCTCGATGCCATCGTCCGCGATTGCATACTACCCGGCGTTCGCGCGCAAAAAAAATGAGCGGCCTTGACGGATGGGGATTTGTGCACGACACTAACCATATACCCGGCGTAGCCGGGTCATCACCCAAAAGAGGTAAATGCACATGGCGAAGCTCGAAGACATCGAAGGGATTGGGCCGAAATACGCGGCCACGCTCAGAAAGGCCGGAGTCAGATCGACCAACGACCTGCTAAAAAAGGGAGCGAACCCCGAAGGCCGCAAGACTATCTCGAAGGAATCGGGGATCACGGAGAAGCTCATCCTCGAGTGGGTTAATCATTGCGACCTCTTTCGGGTCAAGGGGATCGGGCCCGAGTACGCCGACCTCCTCGAGGAGGCGGGCGTCGATACCGTCGTGGAGCTCGGCAAGCGCAAGGCAGACAACCTCGCCGAGGCCCTTTCCGCGCTGAACGAGAAGAAAAAGCTCGTTCGCGTCGTTCCCGGCTCGGCGAAAGTCGCGACTTGGATCGCGCAGGCGAAGTCCTTGCCCCGTGCGGTAAAGTACTAATAACCATAACTCGCATTAGTCTCAAAGGAGAAACACATGCAGAAAGGTATGACTTCGATCGGGAAAATGGTGATGCAGGCCGCCCTCGCGACGGTTCTGATCGTAACCGGTCTCCTCGTATTCGCGGGCGGGCGCGGCAGCGAGGTGTCTCAGGCAATCAATCAATTGCTCGGAAAGTCAACCGGGCTTAAGGAGATCGTCCTGTACATACTCGCCGTCGTCGACATCGCGGCGGGCGTCCTCTTGATTCTCGACTTCTTCCACATCGACGCGCTCGACCAAATCGACGATCTCGCCCTTCTGGTCGTGATGATCGCCTGGTGCGTGTTTATCCTGATCGTGGACGTATTTCCCCTTTTCCAGGGCAGGTTCCACTTCCTTCCCTGGCTGGGACAGCTCGCCCAGCACGTATTGGTCCTCTCGACGATGATCGTCGTCAAGGCGAAGATATAGCCGTCAGGATCGTCGCGCGAAAAAGGCCGGGGCCATCCCCGGTCTTTTTTTGTGCCAAAAGTCACAGACAGCGGGCGAGAATCGAGTTACCTTAAGCGTAAGGAGTTCGCATGGACACTATCGTTCTCTACGTTGCAGTGTTGGCGCTTTTCGCGCTATCGCTCGCCAAGGACCGGAAGAAAACCCGCGCCGCGCTCGCGAAGGGGCTCAAGGCATTCGAAGGCATCCTGCCGCAGCTCCTTACCGTTCTCGCGCTGATAGCCGCCGCGCTCGCCCTCCTCGATCCGGCGACCATCGGCCGTTTCCTCGGAGAGGGGACGGGTTGGATCGGCGTGGCCGTCGCGGGCGCGATTGGGTCGATTACCCTGATACCCGGTTTCGTCGCCTTTCCCCTCGCGGGCGAGCTCATGCGCAACGGCGCCGGGGTCCCCCAAGTCGCCGCTTTCGTCTCGACGCTGATGATGGTGGGCGTGGTGACCTTCCCGCTCGAGGCGTCGATCTTCGGGAAGCGGGCCGCGCTCGCGAGGAACGGTTTAGCGCTCGCGTTCTCTTTCCTGGCGGCGACCTTCGTCTCCTGGGTGGTATCCCTATGAGCGCGCGATCGATCCTCCGGCGCTACGCCGTACCCCTCGCCGCGCTCGCCGCCCTCGTGGCGCTTTCGCTCGCAATCCCGTCCCTCGCGGGGAAGGTCGGGGCCTCGCTGCTCGGTCAGGTTAAGACCATGCTCCTCGTCGTCCCGCCGATCTTCCTCCTCCTCGGGCTTCTCGACGTGTGGGTTCCGCGCGAGACCTTGATGCGTTTTCTCGGGCCCGGCTCGGGAATACGGGGGCCGCTGATTTCCTTCGTTCTTGGATCGGCCGCCGCGGGCCCGCTCTACGGGGCCTTTCCCGTCGCCTCGACCCTGATGCGCAAAGGCGCGTCATTCGCCAACGTGCTTATCTTCGTCGGCGCGTGGTCGACCACAAAGGTTCCCATGCTCCTATTCGAGGCGCAAGCACTCGGCGCGAGATTCGCCCTCGCCCGACTCGCCATCGACCTCGTCGGGATAGCCTTGATCGCGGCCGCGATTCCCGCCCTTCTGCCAAAGGGAGAGATTGAGCGGGTATACCGGCTCGCCGCGGAAGCCCCCGCCAAACCATCAGCGACTCGATGACTATGCGGCGGGTTTATGCTACAATCCCGCCATGGAACTCGTAATCCTGCTCGCGCTGGTATTCCTCAACGGCTTTTTCTCGTTCTCCGAGATCGCCCTCGTCTCGAGCAAGAAGGCGAAGCTCGAGGCCCTCGCGGCCTCGCGTCGGGGCGCGCGAACCGCCCTCAAGCTCCGCGAGAATTCCGAGAACTTCCTCTCAGCCATCCAAGTAGGGATTACCCTAATAGGAATCGTGACCGGCGTATACGGCGGGATGAACGTCGCCGACGACGTGGCGCCGCTCGTCTCCGTCGTCCCCCGGCTCGCGCCCTACGCGCACGAGATCGCGCTCGCGCTCACCGTCGTCGCGATCACCTACGTATCGATCGTCCTCGGCGAGCTCGTGCCCAAGACGATCGCGCTCTCCGACCCGGAGGGAATGGCCGCGCTCGTCGCGCCGGCGATACACGGCTTCAGCGTCGTCTTCTTCCCCGTCGTGCGCGTTCTTTCGGGGTCGACGAACCTTATCAGCGCAGCCCTCCGAATCAAGAAGCAGGGCGAGCAGGTGACGGAGGAGGAACTCCGCCAGTTGCTGAAGACCGCATCGAGCGAAGGCGTCATCGAGAAAGAGCAAAAGTACATCCACGAGAACCTATTCTATTTTTCCGACAAGCGCGCGAAGCACCTGATGACACACCGCACCGAGATCGACTGGGTCGACATCACGCGCCCCTTCGACGAGGTACTCGCCGAGATCAAGCGCTCACGGCACGGCAAGGTCATATGCTGCGAGGGAGGGCTCGACGGTATCGTCGGCTACGTCAAGGTGCGCGACGTCCTCGCCGCCTGCGACTCGGGCGAGCCCGTCGACCTCAAGGCCATGATCGTCAAGCCGCCGATCGTCACCGAGAACGCGGAGGCCCAGCGGGTCCTCGACCTCTTCAAGCGCGAGCACGTTTATTTCTGCTTCGTCATAGACGAATACGGCGGCTTCGAGGGGATCATCACGCTATACGACATCGTCGAGAACATCCTCGGGGAGATACCCGAGGAGGGCGAGGACTACGAGCCGGACGTATTCGTCCGCGAGGACATGTCGGTTCTCGTCAGCGGCGACGCCCCGGTCGAGCGTCTCACCGAGATCATCGAGGGCTTCTCGGTCGACTTCGAGACGATCGACTACTCGACCGTGGCGGGCTTCGTCGTCAGCAACATGAGCAAGGTTCCCGAGGTCGGCGACCGCATCGAGGTCCTCGGCCACGTCATCGAGGTCGTCGACACCGACGCGCACCGCATCGACAAGATACTCGTCTACCGGAGCGACTCGGGCGGCGAGGAAGGCGAGCCGCCGGAGTGATCAGTCGCGTACCGCGCGTTCCTTCGCGAGGGCGAAGGCGAAGAGCGCGACGGCGGCGGACTGAACGGCGACGGAGAACGCCACGAGGGGCGCGGACCCATACGCGTCGTAGAGCGCGCCTATCGCCAGGCTTCCCAGGAACCACGCCGCGCCGAATATCGTGTGGAACAACCCGAACGCCCTCCCCCTGCGGTCTTCCGTCACTCGGTCCCCGATGGCGGCCTTCAGTATCGACTCCTGCGTCCCGACGCTGATCCCCCAAAGGGTCATGCCAGCCAGTATGCCGGGAATCGGCGCGAGGAAGACGAGCGGCGCCGTGAACACCTCGGCGACGAAAAGCACGAGCAAGGCCTTGAGACCGAAGCGGTCGTAGAGCGAGCCGACGACGATCGCCGCGGCGGCGTCGACCGCCATCGCGCCCGCGTAAAGGAGCGGTATCGCCCGCTCGGGAAAGGAACCCGCGCGCGACAGATGGAGCCCTATTAACGGGAAATCGGTGATGCCCATCGCCAAGAGCCCGGCGGAACCGGTTATCAGCCAAAACGACAGGGGAAAGCCTGCGAAGGCAACCTGCGGGGTCTTCGTCGGTATCTCGAACCGCTCGGGGTGCGGGAACACGAAGCGCGCGACAACGGTGATCCCGACGGCGAG
>JAKPSR010000248.1 GCA_029571425.1 Spirochaetota bacterium
TTCGCCGGCGGGTTCCCGATCGCGTGCAACCTGCTGTACGTGTTACGGCTGATTCCGGGACTCGAGCGCGACTTCGCGTCCCTCGCCTTCTCCTTAAGCGGTCTCGCCTTTCTCGTCAGCGTTTCCCGGAACAGCTTTTTACGCGGAGACACTATCGAGTACCGGGCGTTGATCGGCCAGTGGGCCCATGCGCTGATCCTGGTCGACGCCGAGGGGCGCATCCAGGACCTGAACGCGGAAGGACAAGTGGTCGTTGGCTGCGATCCCGATTCGGGCGAGCTGATCTCCAACCGGATTCCCCTCAGCATGAATGAGATACGAGCCTACGCGGCGGACCGCCCCGGCACGATCCGGGAGATGCACATGCCCTGCGGGAACGTCTACACGGTGGAAGTGAGCGCGGTGAGCCTGAACAGGGGCGGAACGCCCGGCTACTCGATCTTCCTTCGCCGCCCGGCCCGCGAGGGGCAGATCGCCGCCATGAGCAAGCGCGAACTCGACGTGTATGCCTTATTACTGAAGGGCATGTCGACGAAGGAGGTGGCGTCTACCCTCTGCGTCTCCGAGAACACGGCGAAAACGCATATCAAGCACATCTACGAAAAGCTGAACGTGAAAACGCGGAAGGAGCTATTCAACAACACCCCGACGCCCTTCGGCGGGGAATGAAAAGGGCGCCCTTTCGGGCGCCCCGCGCTTCGTCTGGCGACGAAGGTTACATCTTAAAAAGCAAGTCCTCGTAGGTCGGCATCGGCCAGGCGTCCTTCGGCAGGAGCTTCTCGAGCCGGTCGATCGGCGCGCGCAAGGTCTCCATCGCGGCGAAGACGCTGTCGCGGTACGCCTTAGCCTGGGCGAGGGGCTCGCCTTCGGCCTTAGCCTTCTGCCGCGCGGCCTCGAGGCGCCCGGCGATCCCGGTCGCGTCCTCCATCAGGACGAGTATCTCGCCGAGCCGCTTGCGGAGCGACTCGCACTTCGCGCCCGCGCCCTCGATCGACTGCACTTGGGCGGACAGGTCGGCCGCGTAGTCGGCGCAGGCCGGCAGGATCTGGCGCATCGCCATCTCGTAGGCGATCCCCGCCTCGATGTTGATCTGCTTCGAGTACTTCTCGAGGACGATGTCGAGCCGGGCGTGGATCTCTTCCTTGGTGAAGACCTTGTGACGGGTGAAGATCCGGACCGAATCCTCCTTGCCGAAGTAGGGCCACGCCTCGACCGAGCTCGTCAGGTTAGGCAGGCCGCGCTTGGCGGCTTCCTTGACCCACTCCTCGGTATAGCCGTTTCCGTTGAAAACGACGCGGCCATGCTTCTTCCACGTCTCGACGACGATCTCCTTTACGCAGGCGGTGATGTCCTTCGCCTTCTCGAGCCGGTCGGCGAACTGGGACAGGACCTCGGCGACGACCGTGTTCAGGGTGAAGTTCGGGCCCGCGATCGATTCGCTCGAGGGGACCATGCGGAACTCGAACTTGTTGCCGGTGAACGCGAAGGGGCTGGTGCGGTTTCGGTCCGTCAGGTCCTGCGGGAGCTTGGGTAGGGTGTTGACGCCGAGCTCGAGCTTGTGCCCTTCCTGGCTCGGGACGGGCTTGCCGGTCGCGATGCCCTCGAAGATGTCGGAGAGCTGCTCGCCAAGGAAGATGGAGATGATCGCGGGCGGGGCCTCGTTCGCGCCGAGGCGATGGTCGTTGCCCGTGTTCGCCGCCGAGAGGCGGAGGAGCGGGGCGTAGGTGTCGACGGCGTCGAGAACGGCGGAGACGAAGAGGAGGAACTGCAGGTTCTCGCCCGGGGTCTTGCCGGGGTTCATCAGGTTGATCCCGTCGTCGGTCGCCAGGGACCAGTTGTTGTGCTTGCCGGACCCGTTGACGCCGCGGTAGGGCTTCTCGTGTAGGAGGCAGACGAGGCCGTGGTGACGGGCGACCTTCTTCAGGGTCATCATCACGATGTAGTTCTGGTCGGTCGCGACGTTCGAGATCCCGTAGATCGGGGCGAGCTCGAACTGGTTCGGGGCGACCTCGTTGTGCTGGGTCTTCGATGGGATGCCGAGCTTCCACAGCTCCTCGTTGACCTCGGTCATGAATGCGGACACGCGCTCCGGGATCTTCCCGAAATAGTGGTCCTCCATCTCCTGGCCCTTGGGGGGCATGGCGCCGAAGACGGTGCGGCCGGCGAGGGACAGGTCCTGCCGCTCGGCGAAGTACCGCTCGTCGACGAGGAAGTACTCCTGCTCGGGGCCGACCGACGAGACGACGCGCCGTGAGTTGGTATTCCCGAGGGCGCGGAGGACGCGAAGGGCCTGGTCGTTGACGGCCTGCATCGAGCGGAGCAGCGGGGTCTTCTTGTCGAGGGCCTCGCCGTGGTAGCCGACGAAGGCGGTGGGTATCACCAGGGTCTTGCAGTTCCCGTCCTGGCTAAGGTAGGCGGGGCTCGTCACGTCCCAGGCGGTGTAGCCGCGGGCCTCGAAGGTGGCGCGCAGTCCGCCCGAGGGAAAGCTCGAGGCGTCGGGCTCGCCCTGGAGGAGCTCCTTCCCGGAGAACTCGAGGATGGCCCGCCCGTCGGCAGTGGGGGAAATGAAGGAATCGTGCTTCTCGGCGGTGAGGCCAGTCATGGGCTGGAACCAGTGGGTGTAGTGGGTCGCGCCCTTCTCGATCGCCCAGTCCTTCATCGCGTTCGCGACGACCTCGGCGACGGCCATGGTAAGCTCGCACTCGCCTTCCTGGACGCTCTTCAGTTCCTTGTAGATTGCCTTGGGGAGCCGATCCCGCATGACGGAATCGCCAAACGCGTTGATGCCGTATGTTTCGTTAAAGGGCATACGTACCTCCTAATATCCGGCGCACCGGACGTCGCCTGTATACCCCATTGCACACATGGCTTTGTATATTTATACCAAAACCTGCATATTTGCGCAATGAGGGAAGGCGGCGTAGGAGGCTATTTCCGATTCATAATCGACAGGATCTCGGAGCTGCCGCGGCCAAGATCGGCCATCTGGGCGGTAATCGCCTCGAGGCCCCGGACGGCTCCTTGGATGGTCGAGCGAAGGGCGGCGAAAGAATCGGCGAGTTCCTTATTGGATGAGGAAAGAGCCCCGATTCGCTCGTCGATGCCCGAGAGGAAACCGGTGATCCCGGCCGAGTTTTTCCGCGTCGCCTCGGCGAGCTTTCTGACCTCTCCGGCGATGACGGAGAATCCGGCGCCGGCCGTCCCGACGTGCGCGGCCTCGATGCTCGCGTTGATCGCCACGACGTTGATCACCTCGGTAATGCCCTCTATCTCGGAAACGAGGGCGCCGGTCCGCTTTAGGGCCTCGGCGAGGGAGGCAGCGCTCGAATCCATTTCCCTGACAGACTGCGCGCTGCGGCGGTCAAGTTCCTCGGATCCCTCGATCGCGCGCCGCTGGTCGGCGACGTTAGCCGAGGCTTCGGCGATGGACTCGAGCATCGGCCGCACGAGGGCCTCGATGCGCTGGCTTCTGTCCTCGATTTCGCGCTCGGCCGCAAGCGCGCGGTCGACGAGGACGGCGCCCTCGAGGGCGCTGCCGATCTCGGAGGCGAGTGTATCGTAGACGATGCCTCGGTCGGTCACCTGCTCGAAAACGAGGTACCCAAGCCGGTCCTCGCGGTAATAGAGGGGCTCCACGATCAGGGGCTGCGCCGCCGACGAGGCGAAGGAAACGGACGCGGGTACGAGCTCGCGCGGGGAGAACGGCTGGGCGGGAACGGGAACGGCCTCGCCCGAGCGGAAGGCAGCGGCTACCCGCGCCGACCGCAGGGGATCGGACGAGTCGGTAAACAGGCAGAGCGCGGCCCCGGCGAGACCGACGCGGGGGAAGGTCGACGCCATCGCCTGGGTAAGGTTCTCGAGCTTAAAGCTCGCGATGATCTCGCGCGAGACGGCCATCAGGGAGTCGAGCTCGCGCATGCGGGCCTCGTTTCGCCGGTAGATGCGCTGGGTTTCCGCGTCCGCGACCAGCGCCTGGGCGCGATGCAGGGTGGACTCGGACCCTATCCCGGATCGCCTTAAGAGGTCGATCAGGCGGTTCCAGGGAAGGGGCTCTCCGCCCGCCAGGATCTCGCGCTGCAGGACGTCGTCGAGGGCG
>JAKPSR010000260.1 GCA_029571425.1 Spirochaetota bacterium
CCTGATCGGCAAGAAGGCCGGCATAACCATGCTCGACGAGGAAGGGAAGAGCCCGTTGCACCATGCGTGCATGAATCCGCGGGTCGTCGAGGAAACCGTTCGGCTTCTCCTTAAGGCCGGCTGCGACCCGAAGGCTCGTGACTTTTCCGGGGCGACGGCGCTGATGTACGCCGCGCGGACCCCTGCCCCAACCCCGGTACTGGCGGCTCTCGTCAAGGCGGGCGCGAAGGTTTCGGATATCGACGAGAATGGGCAAGGCCCGCTTGCCTACGCCGTCGCTACGGCGGGCGTCGAGACCATCTCCTTCTTGTTGTCGGCCGGGGCGAACCCGCGCGCGAGCGACCAGAACGGCTCGACGGTCCTGATGCTCGCGTGCGCGCAAACGGCTGATCCCGAGGTCGTGCGCGTCCTGCTGAAGGCGGGGGCTCGGGTCGACGATCTTGACGACTATCGGTACACCCCGCTCTTTTACGCCCTTTATAACGAGCGACGCGACGATATTCTCCCAATCCTTTTCGACGCGGGAGCCAAAGGCGACGCGCGCGCGATTGACGGAACCACCGCGCTGATGATGGCCTCGTACTTCGGAAACGCCGCCCTCGTCGCGCGGCTCGTGTCCGTGGGCGCGTCGGTCAACGCCGCGGACGACCAGGGAAAGACGGCGTTGATGTACGCCTGCGAGCAGAACCAGGACGACTCGGCGATACGCGCGCTGATCGAGGCGGGCGCCGATCTCTCTCTTCGCGACGAGGAGGGCGCGCTCGCCCGAGACTATATCGCGCGCAACGCGGCGCTCGCCGAATCGGCCGCCGCCGCTCTCGTGGCGGTGGAATAACGTCCGGCGGGACAATCGCCCGACGCGGGCTCATCCCGCCCGTTCCCCAAGGTTAACATCTGTTGTATAGTGCCGATATTAAGGGAACGACGGGAGGGTCTTGGTTCGATGACGATAGCGCCGAAGTGCCATTTTTGCGACGCCTGCGACGGTCATGGGTGCGTCGGAGAGCTGCCCGGAATGGGCGGCGTTTTCGATAACGCGAATTTCATAGAGAACGTCGCCGCTTGGGCGCGATATAGCTCGGAAGGACCGATGCCGCGGCTTCGGCTCGCCCCGATCACGGGCGCGCAGCAGAACGTGGGGTACGAAGAGGAAGGGCCGTTTTATTTCGATCTCGTCGACGCCTGCGCCTCGGCCGGGATCGCGCTTTCGATCGGCGACGGTTACCCGGACGAGAAGATTAAGCACGGCATCGAGGCCCTCCGGCGCGCCGGGAAGAAGGGCGCGGTTTTTATCAAGCCATATCCAAACGCCCGCATCGAGGAACGCATGGAGTGGGCTCGGGATGTCGCCGAGATCGTCGGCGTGGACATCGATTCCTACAATATCGTGACGATGCGCAACCTCGCCAATCTCGAGCGAAAGAGCGCCGCCGACCTCGCGGCCCTGCGCGCGCGGACCCGTGTCCCCTTCGCGGTGAAGGGCGTCTGCACCGATGAGGACGTCGAGCTCGTCAGAGAGCTCAAGCCCGACGTCGTGGTGGTCTCCAACCATGGCGGTCGCGTCGAGACCAGGCGCGGGAGCACGGCGGACTTCCTCGCCGCGCGCGGGAAAGAACTTGCGCGACATGCCGGCGCCGTCTGGGTCGACGGTGGCCTCCGATCGCGGTCCGACCTCCTCGCCGCGGGCGCCTTGGGCGCCGCGGAGGCGATGGTCGCGCGGCCGCTCATCACTGCCTTGCTCCGCGGCGGGGCTCTAACCGTCCGCTCGCGAGTCGCCGAGTTCCTGGGAAAATAAAAAAGCCGCGGGATTTAATCCGCGGCTTCCCGGAGAGCGCATCGCGGCGCCCTCGCTTATTTGATCTCCACTCCGCCGAGCATGACGGTCCCGACGACGGTTACCTTTGGCGAAAGAGGGTCTCGCGATGACGTATAAGTCACGTCGGTGCCGCCAAGGATCGGCGTAACCCGGGCGTCAAGGCGCACGTTGTCGGGAAGCTTGATCTCGATTCCGCCCATCAGCGCGCTGACGTTGATCGTCACCTCTCCTGAGATAATCGCCGTCCGTAGGTCGATCGTTACCGCGCCGCATACGGCCGAATAGGTTCCGCCGGTGTACGTCTCGCCGGGGAACTCAACGCGTTCCTCCCCGCAAAAGGCCGAGCTCGCGGAGCCCGGCCGGCAACGGCGTGGCTTTCCGGGGCCTCCGCCGAAGCAGGCGAATCGGGTCCCGAAGATAACCTGGACGCCGATGAGGACCAAGATCAGCGGAACGATGAGTTTCCAGCTGAATCCCCCGGGAAGCATGCCTTGCGCGTTCAGCAAAAGCGTCGTCCCGACGAAGAGCAGGACGCCGTTTCCCACGTTGAGCCCGCCGGAGAATATCGATACAACGGCCGGGCCGATGATGAAGATCGTCCACCACCCGGCGAGATCCACGGTAAAGTCGAAGACGCCGAGCATGCTCCCCCCTATGGCCACGCCCGCGGCGAGGAAAAGTATCCCGACGATAATGGTTCCAATGTCTTTTCTCATAGAGCACTCCTATAATATGAAACGATCGACCTGCTCGGAAACGCTACCGAAGGTCTGTGAATTTTTCTCTTTTAACTCGGCGACTTGGGCGAAACATCCATTGATTTTCTCGATATCGCGCGCGATTTCGGCCATCTCGCTTTGGGCGCGCGCCGAGCATTCGCTGAGCCGGTGGATCGCCCGCTCGAGCTGCTCGGAGTCTGCCGAAAGGGACGCCGCGACCTGGTTAACTGACTCGGTGGTCTCCCGCATCTCGGCGAGGGTCTCGGCGACTTGGTCGGAACCCGTTCGCTGCTCGCGCAGGGCCATGGTGTTCTCCGTCTCCATCGTCGTGACCGCGTTGATGAGGCCGAGGACCTCGTCGAAGCCGACCGACGCCTGCCTCGAGGAGCCGACGGCGTTCTCGATCGCTGCGGCCACTTCCTTGAGCTGCTGCGCGATGCTTTTCGACTGCGCGGAGCTTTTTTCGGCGAGTGAGCGGATCTCGTCCGCGACGACGGCGAAGCCGGCTCCCGCGTCGCCCGCGTGGGCGGCCTCGATCGCGGCGTTCATCGCGAGAAGGTTCGTTTGGCTCGCGATGGCGGCGATGGTCTTGTTCGCCCCAAGGAGGACCGTCGACGACTCGACGACCTTCCCGATAAGCCGATTCGACTCCTCGATCTTTCCCTTTCCTCGGTTCGCCGCCTCGAGAAGGTCGCCGCATGCCTTGCCGGCGCGCTCGACGTTTTGGGCGACCGCCTGGATGTTCGCGATCATCTCCTCGATCCCGGCGCTCGAATTGGAGACGCTGTCGTTTTGCCGGGACACGGCGCCCCTGAGGTCGCGGACTCGCTCGGTGATCTCGCGGACGGCTTCAAGGGACTCGCCCGTCGCCTCCATTTCCTTGGTGATCTCGCCACTCGCTCGCTGCGAGGCGACGTTGATCTCGGCGACTGATTCCTCCGCATCGCGCATGCTGCCCGTAAGCTGGGCGTCGTTTTCCTTTAGGTTGCAGCACCCACCCTTTACCTCAGCGACGAGGCGGTGGAGGCTTTCGATATAGCGGTTGAGGCTCGCCGTGATCCGGCCCGTTTCGTCGAAGTTAAGGATCGAGACCTTCTTTCGCAGGTCCGACGATTCGGACGACGCGAGAAGCCTGATCTGCTCGTTGAGCATCTCGAACTGTATGATGTCCTGCTTTTTCGAAAGGTAGGCGAGGAAGTACACGAGGACGAGACCAAGCGCGCCGATCATCAGGATCGAGAAAATCGGCTGGCCGGGGCCTTGATAGTTCTCGGGCTTCTCGAGGTAGAACCACGTGACGAACGCGAGGTGCGTGATGATGACGAGCCCGGAGACGAAGGGGATGAAGATCGCCTTCAGCTCGATAAAGCGATCGACGTCGCGCGGGCCAAGGTCGGTGATGTGCAGAAGTTTTTTTGGCTCCTTTAGGTAGGCGTCGATGATAAAGGCGTTAAGGATCGACCCGATCAGCGCCTCGGAAAGCTTGATGACCATGACCCAGTGAAAGGGAAGGCCCGAGGGCATCGACTTCCCGTTCGCGTAATAGAAGATGACGACGGCGATCGTCCAGATCGACATGTTGTAGACGATCAGCGACCAGGGGAGGCGGACTGCGATCATCCGCGCGCGTGCGATGCTTTTCGCGTCCCGCGCGCCCGCGTCGTCGCCGATCGCTCGCCACATCGGGCGTAGATACGCGCGGATCAGGAACCCGGCGAGGACGCAGAACAGGATGTCGAACGCGATGAGCTTGGGGTTGAACGAAAGCACGAGGCGTCCCGCGAGGTTAAGATCCTTTGTCGGGTTGTACATCTGCGAGAATATCTCGCTGACGGTAACGGTCGCGAGCTGTACATAAAAATACGAGGCGACCGAAAGCCTCGTTATTTTTCGAGCGAGTTCACTTGTTTTCATCATGCTCTAATTGTATGGCGGAAAGGAAGGGCCTGTCAAACCGGAATCACGCGAGTTCGCGCAGCGAAGACAGCAACTTGAGGGGGTTCGCCCGCGCACGCGCCTCGAGGCGCCGAAAGCAATCGGCCGGCTCTGTCGCCGATCCGGAGAGGATGAGCCCCTGCGCGGAGCGAAGGAACCACAGATAGTGCACCTCGGGGTCTCGGAGTAGCCGCCTCGACGCGAGGGCGGAGAGGAGCTCGTCCGCGAGGGTTACGTGGTTTCCCGACCCGGTCTTCCAAAAGACCTCTGGGCCGCAAAAGCACAGGACGACGCGGCGGAATCCCTGGGCGAGGGAATCGTCGTTTCGAAAACCGTCGACGACAAGGCGTTGAAGCCCGAGCGATAAGTCGTACCCGCGCAGCCTGAGCTCGCGCCTGAGCGCGACGATCTCTGACCGGATGCTGACGAGATCCTCGTCGACGCCCGATCCTCGGTGAAGGCGCGCGCGCCAATCCTTGAATAGGGCCTCGTACTGCGGGAAGTCGGGGGTGTTTGAGATGAATGCCTCCGTTTCCGCGAGAAGCTTCCACTCTGACGCGAATCGGTCGGTGAGAAAGGCTTTGATTGTCGGACGTGCCATCGCTTGCGCCCCCGGATGCTTATAACTATACTGCCTTTGGGATGATTTTTCTCGTCGTCGCTGACATTCACGGGAATCTCGACGCCTTCGAGGCGGTGCTTGGCGCGGAGTCCGGAAGCTTCGACGCGCTCCTCTTCCTCGGCGACGCGACGGGGTATGGTCCCGATCCAGAGGCGACAGTGTCCCTTCTTCGCTCTCTTGCGTCGTCCATCAGTACGTCCGTGTTTCTCGCCGGCAACCACGATGGGGCCCTTTTCGGGCGCGTCGACCCGGAGTGGTTTAACCCGCGCTTACGCGGAAGCTTCGATCGAACACGGGCGCTTCTTTCTCGCGAGTCAATAGACTGGCTTGCCGATCGTAAGCCCTGCGCGACCCCTCTTCCGGGAATTCTCGCCTGTCATGGCTCTCCCCGCGATCCCTACGCTGAGTACCTTTGGGGTGGCCCCGAGACCCTGGCGAGCCTTGATGGGCTTGCGGCAACGGGCCTTTCTCTTTGCTTCGTTGGGCACACTCATGAAGCTGCCTTTTTCGCGCGCGACGCGAAGCCGGGCAGGACGCGCGCTACGGTCCCCGCGCCCGGCACCCGAGTTTGGCTTGGCGACGGGCCCACGATCGTCAATCCAGGGAGCGTCGGCTTCCCGCGCGCCTTCCCTGGGTACGAGGTCCCGCGTCCCGAGCGTTATCCGGCCTATTACGCGGTCTGGGACTCGGCCCAAGGGGTCGTCGAGTTTCGCGAGGTCCTCTACGATCGACGGCCGGTAGAGCGGCGCCTTGCCCTGGCCGCGGCGAATGGGTAGATTGTTTTCATGATCCTCCTCGACCGCCGCTCGATTGGCGTAGTGATGCGCCGGCTCGCGAAGGCGAACCCCGCTCCCAAGACGGAGCTCGAGAGCGTGAACACGTACACCTTACTCGTTGCTGTCGTCCTTTCCGCCCAGATGACGGACCGCGGCGTGAACAAGGCGACGCGCGAGCTCTTCAAGGTCGCCGACAGTCCCGAGCGTATGCTCGAGCTCGGCGAGGGGCGGCTTCGCGAGTACGTGAAGTCGGTGAATCTCTATCCGACTAAGGCGCGCCGCATAATCGAGCTAAGCCATATTCTTGTCGAGCGCTTTGGGGGCGAGGTGCCGCGAACCCGGGCGGAGCTCGAGAGCCTGCCCGGCGTTGGGCGAAAGACCGCGAGCGTCGTCCTTAACGTCGCCTTCGGCGAGGTCGCGATGCCGGTCGATACCCATCTCCTTCGCCTCGCGCCGCGTCTCGGCCTGTCAGCCGGCCGCGATCCTCTTGCCGTCGAGCAGGATCTTCTTGAGCGGATACCGGCGCGCTACCTGATGGACGCGCACCACCTTCTCCTGCTGCACGGCCGCTATGTCTGCGTCGCGCGAAGCCCAAAGTGCGGTGAGTGCTGTCTCGCCGATCTCTGTCCCCGCAACGGGCTGGCGTAGTATCCGCGCGTATGCGCGATTTGTCGCTTGACTTGGGGGAGGGAAAATACGATATTATTGTTAGCAAGAGCTAACAATAATGAAGGAGGTGATGATGGCGACTGTATTGACCGGCCTCGCGGTCGCGCTGGCCGCGGCCATCGTTTTCGCGTCCGCCGCGAGGCGTCGCGCGAAACGGGCCGCCGGCGCCGCCTCGGGTTGCGCGGGCGGATGCTCGGGATGCCCGGGCTGTCATTGATTTTTGCCTCCGGGTCGACTAGTATGAGGATGTCACCCGGAGGTTTTTTATATGTCAGAATTCAAGAACGTGACGGTTATCAAGCGCGCGAACGTCTATTTCGGCGGCAAGGTATCGAGCCGCACCGTAGTCTTTCCCGACGGGACCCGCAAGACCCTTGGCATCATGCTCCCCGGCGAGTACGAGTTCTCCACCGACGCCCCCGAGGTGATGGAAGTCCTCGCGGGCTCAATGGACGTGCGTCTACCCGGTAGCGAGGAATTCGTCACCTACCGCGCCGGAGACTCCTACGCGGTGCCCGCGAAATCGAAGTTCGCCCTACGGCTCGCCGAGGTCGCGGACTACTGCTGCTCCTACGGGACCTGAGGCGGCAGGCATGGCCTTCCCCTGGATTGACGGCCTCGGCTATCTCGCCTCATTCGTCATCCTCGTCTCCCTGACGATGCGTTCGATCGTCAGGCTTCGCGTGGTTAACGCGCTTGGCTCGGCCCTGTTCGTGGCCTTCGCCATCCTGACGCGGTCCCTCCCGACGGTCGCCATGAACCTCGGGATCGTCGCGATCGATCTCTATTACATTTTCCGGGTCCTTCGCGTCGAGGAGGAATTCCGCCTAATCAACGCGGAGCGGACGAGCGCGTATCTCTCGTTCTTCCATGAGACGTACCGCGCCGAGCTCGACGCCCTTTTCGGGGCGGATGCCTTCGAGAAGGCGAGCTGGTTCACCTATTACGTCCGCAACGACGAGATCGCCGGCGTCTTCGCCTGGACTGAGGATTCCCCCTGGGTATGCCGCGTCATGGTCGACTTCGTGACCCCGCGGTATCGCGACACCAAGATCGGGCGGTACTTCTTCGGTAAGCACGTAGCCCGCTTCCGCGAGCTCGGCTACCGGCGCTTTGTCTTTCGGGGCGTCGGCGAGGGGCATTGGAAATACCTCGAGCGCATCGGGTTCTCGCGCGAGGGCGATGGGGTGTACGTCAAGGACATCGGATAGCTTGCCGCGTCCGCTTCTCGGCGACGGTACCGCGCTCGATCAGTAAATCGTTTCGCCGAGAAGTCGGGCGATCAAAAGGACGGCCATCTTGCCGGTCGTGTTCCTGACGTCGTGAACCGGGCTCACCTCGACGAAGTCCGCCGACTGCACGATCTTGGATCCCGCCATTTCTTCCATGATAAACAGCGACTCGCGATAGGAGAGCCCGCCCGGGACCTCGATGCCGACCCCCGGAGCCACGCCGGGATCGAGTGCGTCCATGTCGAAGCTGAGGTGCACGGCGTCGACCCGTTCCTCGAAGAAGGCGATGATCTGTTTCATCGTGTCCGCGATGCCGTTCCGCTCGATGTCGCTCATCGTGAATACCTTGACTCCCGCTTTCCGCATCAACGCCCGCTCGCCGGGGTCGAGGTCGCGAACGCCGATATAGCAGACGTTTCGGGGATCGACCTTGCGCGCGCTGCTGTAGAAGCCGGTAAGCTCCGGGATGCCGAAGCCGCAGGACGCGGCGAGGATCATCCCGTGTATATTGCCGCTCGGGGTGGTCTCGGTGGTGTTGAAGTCGCCGTGCGCGTCGATCCAGAGGACGCCGGGCACGCGGCCCGAGGCGGCGTGGGCCGCGGAGACGCCGGCGATCGAGCCAAGCGAGATCGAGTGGTCGCCGCCGAGGATAAGCGGGAAGTCCCCCGCCCGCAACACGGCCTCGGCGTGCGCGGCGAGCTGGCTGCATGCGTCGATGATCGGGCCGAGGTGCCGCGCGTTCTCGTAGGCGATCTCGGCGGCCGGGTCGAGGTATTCCTGCGGCGGGATCTGGATCGGCGGGAAGAGGGTGTCCGAATCGACCCCGAGCGATGAGAGTCGGTCGCGAAGGCCCGCGAGCCTGATCGCGGACGGACCCATGTCCGAGCCTCGCCTGCTCGCCCCGTAGTCGAGCGGCATCTCGATCATCCTTACTTTCATGCTTGCTCCCCTCCTTCGGCGTGGGCGGCGGCGAGGTTGCGAACCCATCGTTCCTTGCGGAGCTGCCACGCCGCGACGGCGACTTTCAGAAAGTCGGTCGTCTTCACGAGCGCGAACAGGGTTATCGGGTCGAACGCCGTGAGCCGGGCGAGCAGGAAGAGCAGGGGAATCAGCACCGCGAGGTTCACGGTTACGTCGACCCAGGCCCCCATGATCGCGTCCCCGCCAGAGCGCGCGGTCGCGAACTGCGCGTTGATGAAGGTCCACGTCGGCATGTAAAACGAGATGACCCAGAGGAAGTGCGTCGTCACGGTTTGAGCGTCGATGGAGAGGTTGCCGAACACGATCGGGATGAGGAGCACGGACGTTGCCTCCACGGCGGCCACCGCGAGCCCGAGGAATATCGATCCCGTGCGGAGCCATCGCGCCTGGGTGCGGGCGAGGTCGAGCTCGTTTCGACCGAGGGTGCCGCCGACGATGACGCCCGTCGACGTGTGCACGGCGCCGAACGCGAGGAAGAAGATGTTCGCGATCGCCCAGCCCGCCGACATGCCAGAGACGACCTCCGCTCCGCCGCGACCGTTGAAGACGGCGGTCATCACGGTCTCCGTTCCGGCCCAGGTCATTTCGGTCAGGAAGATGATCCCGGACTTCCGGAGTATGCCCGCGGCGATCCTGACATTTACCTTCAGGAGGGCGCGGAGCCGCACGTAGAAGTCCGGCTTCGTCCACGCCATGTAGGCGATGAACATCAGGGCCTCTGCGGTTCGCGCGGCGAGGGTCGCGTAGGCGGCGCCCTGGACTTCGAGTCGCGGGGCGCCCAAGTTTCCGTAGATTAGCACCCAGTTGAGGAATGTGTTGATCAGCGTCGCGATCACCGAGATCACGAGGGGCGGGCGAACCTTCCCTATCTCGCGGAAGGCGGAGCCGATCGACATCGCGATCCCCATCGGGAAGAAGGTAAAGAGGATAATCCCGAGGTATTTCGTGCCCTCGCCGATGATCGCCTCTCTCGCGCTGTTTCCCTGGAGAAGTCCGCCGATCAGGACGGACGGAAAGAGGGCGCAGACGGTCGTCGCGACGGCGGAGAGAAGGGCGGTCGACAGGATCTTGAAGCGGAAGGTGTGGCGCATCCCATCGGGGTTCTTCGCGCCGTTGAACTGCGACATGAACATCCCGCTCGCCATCGCGAGGGTGTTGTACGCGACGAAGAGGACGAACATGATCTGGTTCGTGACGTTGACCCCGCTCATCTTCACGTCGCCGAGGCCGGCGACCATGAAGTTGTCGATCAGGGACACGAGGTTTTGGACCAACGTCTGGAGCATGACGGGGACCGCGAGGGCGATCGCGGTCTTGTAGAACGACATGGTGCCGAAGTATCGTCGCGTTTTCATGGTGAGGAAAACTATAGCGAATGCGAATGAAAAGGGATAGTGGAGCCGGGAAAAAAGTGAGGGCCCCGGCTTAACCGGGGCCCCGAGCGCTCGTCGCGCGTTTCTACCCGTAGCATCGCGCCTTAAGCGTAGTCCTCCCAGCTCTTCACCTCGAGCCCGCGCGTCTTGTACCACTCCAGCGCGTCGGTGAATTGCTTGGCGATCTTGATGTTCGTGATCAGCGGTATGCCGAGGTCGACGGCCATGCGCCTGATGCTGTAGTCGTTCTTGAGCTCGGTCTCGCGGTTGTTCTTCGGGATGTTGATCACGAGGTCGATCTCGCCCGCGCGCAGGGCGTCGGCGATGTTCGGCTTCTTGTCCTCGAGCGGCCAGGCTAGTGCGGCCGCCGGGATGTCGTTGTTCTGCAGGAATCGTGCGGTGCCGCTCGACGCGACGAGCTCGTAGCCCATCGCCTTAAGCTTGCGCGCGCTGTCGACGAAGTCGACCTTGTCCTCGAGTGGCCCGGTGGAAAGGAGTATCTTCCGGGTCGGGATTCGGTAGCCCGTCGACATCAGCGCCTTCATGAAGGCGTCGCGCACGCCGCGGCCGATGCAGCCGACCTCGCCGGTGCTCGTCATCTCGACGCCGGCGACCGGGTCGGCGCCTTTCATCCGCGAGTGGCTGAACTGCGCCGCGCGCACCCCGACATAATCGAAATCGAGGCGCGCGCCGTCTACCTTTTTCGCCTCCGCGCCGAGGAGGGCGCGCGTGGCGAGTTCGATCATGTCGGTCTTGAACACCTTCGAGCAGAAGGGGAATGACCGACTCGCGCGGAGGTTGCACTCGATCACCTGGATGTTCGCGCTCTTTGCCAGGAACTGGATGTTGAACGGGCCGGTGATCTGGAGCGCCTCGGCGATCCTTCGGGCCGCCTTCTTGATCGCCTGCGCCGTCGAGAGGTAGATGCGCTGCGCCGGGAGCACGACGGTCGCGTCCCCTGAATGGACGCCGGCGTTCTCGAGGTGCTCGCTGATCGCGTAGATCAGGATCTCCCCCTTGTTCGCCACCGCGTCGATCTCGATCTCCTTCGAGTTCTCGATGTATTTGGATATCACGATCGGATAGTCGGGGCTCAGCTCCGTCGCTTGGGTTAGGAAGGTCTTGAGGCTCGCGTCGTCCCAGGCGACGTTCATCGCCGCACCGGAGAGGACGTAGCTCGGCCTGATAAGCACGGGGTATCCCGCGCGCTCGGCGAACTTCCGAGCGGCCTCGATGCTCGTTACCTCGGTCCATGCCGGCTGTTGGATCGCGAGTTGGTCGAGAAGGGCGCTGAACTTGTTCCGGTCCTCGGCCCGGTCGATGTCGACGGGAGCCGTGCCGTATATCGGCACCTGGAGCCGGGAGAGCGGCACGGCGAGGTTGTTCGGACCTTGGCCGCCCATCGAGAGGATCAGGCCCTCGGGGCGCTCGAACTCGTAGACGTCGAGCACGCGCTCGAGCGATATCTCCTCGAAGTAAAGTCGATCCGACGACTCGAAGTCCGTCGACACGGATTCCGGGTTGCAGTTCAGCATGATCGTGTTCCTGCCGAGCTGGCGCGCCGTCGAGAGCGCGCTCGCGCAGCACCAGTCGTACTCGATGCTCGACCCGATGTGATAGGGTCCTGAGCCGAGTATCATCGCGCCCCGCCCGCTTGGGGTCACGTCGTCCGTGGTCCCGGCGTAGGTTAGGTAGAGCAGGTTGCTTTTCGAGGCGAATTCCCCCGCGACCGAGTCGACTTGCTTGACCACGGGAACGATGCCCGCCTCCTTGCGAAGCGCGCGCACCTTTTCTTCCCGTGACTTGATGCAGATCGCGATCTGCTCGTCAGAGAACCCGGCCCTCTTCGCGCGGCGTAGTAGGTCGCGCGGCGGCAGGGAACCGGTCCCCGAGAGCGCAAGCTCGATCTCCAGGATCGAGCGGAGGCGGTCGATGAACCAGCGGTCGATCCGCGCGTATTTGTAGACGCGGTCGTTCGACCATCCTTCCTTGAGCGCGTTGTACGCGGCGAATATCCGGAGGTCGGTCGGGTTCTTTAGCGCGTCCTTTAGGTCGCGGAACGAGAAGGGATTGCACGCGATCCCCGGGGCGCCCGCTTCCGCCATGCGCGCCGCTTTTTGGATCGCCTCCTCGAAACTTCGGCCGAAGGCCATGGCGACGCCGACGGACTTCATCTCGGGACCGATATGCCGGTCGACGGATTTGAACTTTCCGAGGTCCCAGCGCGGCATCTTGACGGCGACGTAGTCGAGCCCGGGCTCGGCCGAATAGCGGGTCGAGCCCGTCAGCCGATTCGGTATCTCCGAGAGCGAATAGCCGAGCGCGACGCGCGCCGAGACGAAGGGGAGGGGAAAGCCCGTCGCCTTCGAGGCGAGTATCGTGCTTCGGGAGATGCGGGCGCTGACCTCGACGACGCGCCAGGACGCCGACGCGGGGTCAATGGCGAACCTGACGTTCGCCTCGCCAATCACGTTGAAATGCCGGGCGATCCGGATGGCCTCCGCGCGAAGTTCCTGCGCCAGGGCCTCGTCGATCGTTTGGCAGGGCGCGACGATGATCGAGTCGCCGGTGTGGACTCCGAGAGGGTCGACGTTCTCGAGGGAGGTGACGGCGACGCAGTTGTCCATCGGGTCGCGAAGGATTTCGAACTCGACTTCCTTCCAGCCGCCGAGCCATTCCTCGATCTGGACCGCGCCATCGGCTACGAGCGCCTTGGCGCAGCGCTCGGCGAGCTCGTCGGCGTTGGCGCAGGGCGCGGACTGCGAGTCGACGCCGAGCCCGACGGAGCGGGCCATGACCGGGTAGCCGATGGACTCCGCCGCGGCGAGAGCTTCCTGCGCGGAGCGCGCCGTCGAGCTCCGCGGCGCCGGGACGGGGAGCTCGGCAAGAGCCTCGATGAAGCGGTCGCGCCGCTCCGCGCGCTCGATCGATTCGATCGAGGTGCCGAGGACCTGGACGTTGTACCGCTCAAATGTCCCATTATTCTCGAGCTCGATGCCGCACGATACCGCGGTTTTGCCGCCGAACGCGAGGATGATCGAGTCGGGTCTTTCCTTCGCGATTACCTCGGCGACGAATTCCGCCGTGACCGGGAGAAAGTAAGTCGCGTCCGCGATGCCCTGGGACGTTTGTACCATCGTCATGTTCGGGTTAACGAGGATCGTCTTGATGTTCTCGCTCTTTAGGGCCCGGATCGCCTGTATTCCGGCGTAGTCGAATTCCCCTCCCTGGCCGATGCGTAGGCCTCCGGAACCGAGGATCAGCACCTTTTTCGGCGTCGCTATCCTATAGCTGTTCATGCGCGTACCCCCCCGTTCCGGACGATCTCAAGAAAAGCTTCATATAGGAAAGCCGTCTCGCGAGGTCCTGGGTTGCCTTCGGGCTGAAAGAGCACCCCGCTGATAAGCCCCTTCGCGGTCGCGAATCCTTCGATGGAGTTGTCCGTGTTGTTGAGGAAGGTTGGGTACCAATCAGGCGGCAGGGAGTCATCCCTGATACCGTACCCATGGTTCTGCGCGGTAACGTGGCAACGGCCGGTTTCGAGGTTGACGCACGGCACGCCCTGTCCCCGATGGCCCTGGGTCATCCGGTAGGAAGCGGCGCCCCCGGCGATCGCCAAGATCACGGCGCCCTGCCCGATCGCGAATAGCGGTTTGCGCTCGGCGATGAGTCCCTTGACGAGCGCGATCGTCTTTTCGTACGCGGTCGGGTCGCCAGGCCCCCCCGATACGACGAACCCGTCGAACCGCTCGTCGGGGAGATCGGATGAGCAAGGGACGCGGACAACGGTGGTTCCCTCACTGACGAGGGCGCGCACCTGCGAGTTTTTCGCCCCGCAGTCGATCAGGGCGATTTTACGGGTTCCGGTGCCGTATCGGACGACCCTTCTCGCGGCGGCGTACGCCGACGGATACACGCCCGCCGAGCTGAACGAGACGTCCTTCGTCTCCTCGACCAATATCTTCGCCCGCATCGAGCCGCGGAGCCGGATTCGCTGTATCAGCGCCCGGGTATCAACGCCCGAAAGGGCCGGCACTTGCTGCTTGCGTAGCCACTTAGCGAGCGGTTTTTTGTTCTTCCAGTGACTGGGGGTGTCGCAGTAATCCATGACAACCAAACCTGATATCTGCGCCTGGCCCGACTCGAAATCAGTCTCGAGGCCAAGATTGTCGACCTCGTCTTCCGGGATGCCGGTGTTACCCACTTGGGGTTGAGCCATTACCAGGATCGTGCCCCGCAGCGAGGGATCGGTAAACAGCGGAGCCGGTGCGTCGGCGCCGTTGTAAAAAACGATATCTCCCGCGACCGATCCTTCGTACCCAAAGGATGATCCTTCGAATTCGGTGCCGTCTTCCAGGATAATGCGCGCGGTTTTTTCTTCGAGCGACATAAGGCCCCCTCTTTTTTATCTGTAGCATAGTATGGGTTTTAGCTATTTACAATAAAAAAAAGGAGAAAAGGGGAAGGTGAAGGGATGATTTTTGGGTTTTTTTCCTAAAAGTGCAGGATGAGCAGACGAGATCCGCGCTTTGGGTTCCATTTTTCCCGTCGATTCAGTGGTAAAAGGGAAATATCGGCAGATTTGAACCCAAAGCGCTCAAACCAGTCGGCGGTTTGCGTCGTCAAGACGAATACCGAGGCGAAGCCCGCGTCGCGGGCGCGTTGAATCAGCAAGTCCATCAGTTTCGGCCCGATTCCCATATGCGCATACGCCTCGTCCACGGCGATAGCCGCGATCTCGGCCATCCCCTCGGGATACGCATGCAGGGCGCCGCACGCGCGAATGCCGCCGTCGATCTCGTATACGGCGTAATCGGGGCACCGGGACTCAAGATCCTCCGGGGTGCGCGGCAGAAGTATGCCACGTTCGACGAAGGGGTTCATCAGCGATAGGACGGCCGGGATGTCGTCCTTTTGCATCGGCCTGAACGACCCGTAATCGCTTCGGTAGATCATCGTTCCCATGCCGAGGTCGGAGAATATCTCCGCCGGGATGACCCCATCGACGTCCCCATCGAGGATGTGCGCCCGGGTTACTCCGCGCTCGCACGCCTCTTTCCCCTGACGAAGGAGATCCGCCAACTCGACGGAGGGGCAATTCGGGTGGTCGGCGCCGCGGTTCATCTCGATGAACTCGTCGATGTCCTCGACCGATATAGCGGCCATACGGCCCTCGGGGGAAAGGGACGCGCCGCTCGGCATCTTGTAATCCTCAAGAGAGATCGTCGCGCCCGAGCCGATGAAAAAGAGCTTTTCCGCCTTCAGCGCGACCGCGGCCGCGACGGCGAGCTCTGTCGAGGAGATATTGTACGGTTTACCGGTCGCCGACCATCCGACGCAGGGGATGATCGGGATGAAGCCGTCGTCCATCGCGCGCGCGAGCGCCTCGATCTGCACCCTCTCGACGACCCCGGCGCTTCCGTAGTCCGTCCCGCCGACGACGCCGCGCCCGCGGGCGCGTACCCAATTTCCGATCACGGCGGTGAGTCGTTCGGCGGAGAATCGGGTCATGATGCGGTTTGAGATGTCGAAGGCCGCCATCTTGATGAAATCCATCCCCTCCTCGTCGGTGACCCGTATCCCGTCCTGGAATTTCCACGCGACTCCGTAGGCGTCGAGGACCTTCGAGATGTGGGCCTGGGCGCCGGGCACGACGACGATGCGAAGCCCGGTCTCGTAAAGGAGGGCGAGGTCGTGTATGTGGGAGGCAAATAGGGAGGAGTCGACGACGTCGTCGTCGAGGCGGATCACGATCGTCGAGCCCTTGAATCTCCTGATATAGCGGATGACGTCTCGGACCCGTTCGGTTTGCATCATGGGGCAATGGTACGCGAGATGCCAGGGGTTGTCAAATGCGTTTACTTGACACCCCGCGACCATACGTGGTTTACTCAAACGCGATGAACGCACGCACGACGCACCACCATTTCCACCATCTCCCCCATTCGATCCCGGGCTGATCGGTCGGCGATGTCGCGCTTATATAACGACCGCTGAGCCGGGAAACCCGGGCTCGGCGGTTTTTTTTTACGCCGGAGGTCGCTTAAGGGCGCCCCGTCCGGCGGCCGATACTATATACGTTACGGAGGATCTCGCATGGATAAGCTCAGGATTTTGCTGCCGAAGGGGCGGATTTACGACAACGTCAACGCGCTCTTCGCCGACGCCGGGATCGGCATTTACCTGCCCGAACGCGCCTACCGCCCGACGGTCAACCAGGACGACCTCGAGGCGAAGGTGATGAAGCCCCAGAACATCGGCAAGCTACTCGAGCTTGGCGCCCACGACGTCGGGTTTACCGGCGTCGACTGGATACGGGAAACCGGCGCCGACGTCGTCGAGATCCTCGACCTCGGCTTCGACAGGGTCCGGATCGTCGCCGCCGTTCCCGCCGAGATCGAC
>JAKPSR010000267.1 GCA_029571425.1 Spirochaetota bacterium
CCCGACTCGCAAACCACGATCTGGCTCGCGGGAGCCGACTTGGCTGCAATTTTGGGTATCGCGCCCGACTCGATGTAGGCGGCGTTCATCCCGGTGCCGAGGATAAAGCCGACGTAGGAGTCGTAGGCCTTCCCGTTCGTCGCGGCGGAAGCGCCGGCGAGGAGGGCCGCGGCGGTGTCGTTCAGCAGGATCACCTTCTCGGGCCGATTCCAGCCGCGCGCGACGAGGGCGTCCGACAGGGACTGGCCGACGAGGGAACCGATGACCTCGTGCGCCTTGATCTCCTTGGAGAACTGGATGACGCGCCCGTCGCCCTCCTCCGTGATGGCCATCGGGTACGAAAAGCAGAAGCCGATTCGGCTCGCCTTGTTCTTCAGGTGGTCGAGGAACCCGGCGATCGTGTCGAAGAACTCCTTCTTGCCGTACTCGCGGTCGGTGGCGGGCATCGCCTTCTTCTCCATCTCACTGATGGTGGGGACGCCGGAGGCGTCGAAGCTGACGAGACAGGAGCGGAAGTTCGTCCCGCCGGCGTCGATGACGATCACCGACTTCGATTTCGGCGATGACTCGGGGGGAACGGTCCATGTGGGTATCATGTCGAGCGCGGGGCCCATCCCGGGGGGATTCGCGGGATCGCGAAGAAGCCCCTCCTCCATGTCGTAGAGCATGGACGATATGGCGGCGTCGATGTCGGGACCGCCGGGGGCGAAGTTATGGCGGCCAAGGAAGGCGGGTACGGCGTGTTTCGGGTTCATTAGGGCACCTCTCGTCTCGGGATATTCTCTAATCGAGTGTACCACGAGAGGAGGGCCCCTGCCAATCGGCGGGAAGTGCGAGAGGATTACGAGGGCGAACGGGAAAGCTGGAGGTACACTTGGTCGGCGAGGCCGAAGCCGGCACCCTTGGTCACGCTCCGGGCGAGCTCGTCGTAGAGCATATCGTCGTACATCTTCCCCGCGAAGTCGTCCTTACCGGTCAACGGGCTTTTGACGACGGTATTCCGCATGGAGTTCAGCATGATCTTTACGAAGAACGACTCAAGCTCGAGGGCTTGCTCGTAGAGTTTGCTCGTTTTGTCGATGGTGCCGGTAGCGCCGGTGTTTGCCGCCTCGCCGCGCGCGCGGGCGTTCCGATCGGCCTCGGTGGGATTCTCGATCGCGAAGGAGCTGATGAAGTCGCCGGGAAGCCGGGGATCGGCGAAGGCGCGACCTTGCGCGCCGCCTGCCTTCTCCGACTCGATGTCGGTCTCGGCAGTCGCCGCGCGCATCCCGTCGATCAGGGCGCCGAATCGGTTTTCGGTCTCGCGCGCGCGGGCGTTGCCGGCCAGCATGCCGACAGATGAGGAAAAGCCTTGAACGTCGCTCACCGGTCCCATCGATTACTCCCTATGCCTTAGCGCTTGAGGTTGGCTGCGGTGCCGAGCATGTTGTCGCTCGTCTGGATCGCCTTGGAATTGAACTCGTACGCGCGCTGGGCGACGATCATATTGACCATCTCGCTGACCGTCGAGACGTTCGACATCTCGAGGAACTTGTGGATGGTCTTCCCGAATCCGTCGAACCCGGGGCGCCCGGCGATGAAGGTGCCCGACGCGGGGGTTTGCTTAAAGAGGTTCTCGCCGATGGCGGAAAGCCCGGCCGGGTTTTGGAAGCGATAAAGCTCGACCCGCCCCACGTCGACTGGGTCGTCGAGGTCGGCGACCCGTACGGTGACGCGGCCGTCCTGGCTGATCGCGATCGTGTCCTGGCGATAGCCCTCGGGGAAGGTGATCTCGGGCAGGACCTTGAGGCCGTTGGAGGTGACGAGCTGGCGATCGGCATCGATCTTGAAGGCGCCGTCGCGTGTATATGCGTAGGTGCCGTCGTACTGCAGGACGCGGAAGAATCCCTCGCCCTGGATTGCGAGGTCGCTGATGTTGCCGGTGCTCTGGAGCGATCCCTGGTCGAACATCCGGAGCGTGGAGGCGACCTTGACGCCGTGGCCCATCTGGACCCCGACGGGGGTGATGGTGTCCTCGGTGGCCGGGGTGCCGGCGGTGCGGACGGTCTGGTATATGAGGTCCTCGAACTCCACGCGCTGCTTCTTAAAGCCGGTGGTGTTCACGTTCGAGAGGTTGTTCGCTACCGTGTCGATATTCGCTTGCTGACCGTTCATCCCGGTCGCCGCCGTCCAAAGGCTCCGTACCATCTCTAGCCCCCTTTCCTTACTTATCGGTTCTTGGCGTTCGTCCCTTTACCGGGATCACTTGACGCGGACGACCTCGCCCCAGAGTTTTGCCATCATCGCGTCCTCGGACTGGATGGTCTTCTGGTTCGCCTCGTACGCGCGGTTCACCTCGATCATCTGCACCATCTCGTTGACGACGTTGACGTTCGAGGTCTCGACGAAGCCCTGCGCGATCACCGGCCGGGCGAGGCCCTCGGCCGCGAGCGCGGGACCGGAGACCTGGGTATCCTTGTAAAGGGACGAGCCCTGCTTCGCGATGTAGCGGTCGTTTTCGAAGGTGACGAGCCGGAGGCGGTCGAGGAGGACGGGATCGGCGTCGCTATTCGATATCGGCCGCACGTAGACCTCGCCGTCCTTGTTGATCGTGTACAGGGTGTCCTGAAGGAATATGCGCCCGTTCTCGCCGAGCACGGGATAGCCTTCCTTCGTCTCGAGATAACCCTCGACGCCGACGCTGAAATTCCCGTTCCGGGTATAGCGCTCGCCCGCTGGGGTCTCGACCGCGAAGAAACCCTTCCCCTCGAGGGCGAGATCGGAGGGACTGGACGTTTGCTTGAAGGAGCCTTGCTCGAAATTCGTGAAGAGCTCGTTGAGCTCGACGCCAAGGCCGATTTTTCCGATGATGGGGGCCACGTCGGCCGAGCCGAAGGGGTTCTTGTATACCCCGTCGTCGTCCATGCGCCTAAGGAGAAGCTCGGGGAAGTTCTTGCTGACCGAGATATCCCGTTTATAGCTCGTCGTGTCGACGTTCGCCAGGTTGTTCGATATTGCGTCGAGCCGATGCTGCTGCGCGGCCATTCCGCTCGCCGCCGTATACCATCCTCTTACCATGGTGAATCTCCTTATGGAGAGTATCGGCGCGCGGAGGCCGTAGGCTTAGCGTCTTGCGGTAAAAAGGAATGCGTGGTTGTTTTGCCCCGTCTAAACCCCTGGCTTCGTCGGGTCGGCGGGCCAGCGGTGCTTTGGGTACCGTCCCTTCATCTCCTTGACGACTTCGGGCCAGGTATTCCGCCAAAAGCCCGCGAGGTCGCGGGTGATTTGCAATGGCCGACGCGCGGGCGAAAGAAGCCGTATGAGGACCGGGAGGCCGCAAACGCGCGGGGTGTCGGCGAGTCCGAAAAGGTCCTGTACTCGGGTCTCCAATACCGGGACGATCCCCTCGGCGGGATCGATCTCCTCGTACGATAGGGGGCGGCTTACCCCCGAGGGTAAGCCGATGCGTACGGGTACCTCGCGGTCCACGGCCTGCCCGTCAAATCGGTACCGAAGGGCGTCGAGAAGCGTAGTCGCCGAAAGCCCCGCCCGTGCGGCGCCGCCCACGGGCAGGAAGGGAACGAGCCAGTCGTCGAGATCCCGCAGCAGTCCGTCATCCGAGGCAGTCTCGGATGAACCACGAAGCCGATGGTACAGCCTGGCGCGGGCGAGAAAGGAGCGGCTTGCCTCGTCCCAGGGAAGGATGGCTAAGCCGCGGTCGCGCACGAAGCGCGCGTACGCTACCGCGAAATCCCCCGGTTCGGGATCGAGCCGGCGATTCGAGAGCTCGAGCCGGCCATAGCGGCGAG
>JAKPSR010000277.1 GCA_029571425.1 Spirochaetota bacterium
ATCGCCGCGCAGTCGATCGGCCAGCCGGGAACGCAGCTCACGATGCGTACCTTCCACGTCGGCGGTACGGCGACCAAGATCAGCGAGGAGAACCGAATCCTTCTCAAGTACCCCGTCATCGTCAAGGACGTCGCGGGAACCCACGTCGTCCTCGACGGCGGGAACTGGCTCTTAACCCGCAAGGGATGGATCACCGTCAACAAGGTGATCCGCGAGTACGATGTCGGGCCGAAGGATAAACTCTCGATCGAGGACGGCCAGCGCGTCCTTAAGGGGGAGACCCTCTACACGCACGATGGGAAGCCGGTCGAGGCTTCTGATATCGCGTACGCCGCCGTCCGCGGCAAGAAGGTGTACCTCATCAGCCAGGACCAAAAGCTCGAGATCAGGAACGGCTCCGAGGTCGTGATTAAGGCGGGAGACTACGTCGCCGCCCAGCAAACGATCGCCACGTTCGATCCCTTCTCCGAGCCGATCATCTCCGAGTACAACGGGTACGTCCACTTCGAGGACATCATCCCCGGCTCGACCCTCAACGAGGAGCTCGACGAGGAGACCGGCAAGGTCGAGAAGCGCATCAGCGAGTTCCAGCTCGAGACGAAGCAGCCGCGCGTCCTCATCACGGACGAGTCCGGAAACACGATCGGTTCCTACTATCTTCCGGGAGGCGCATACCTCCTCGTCGAGGATAAGGCGAAGATAAAGGCCGGCCAGACGATCGCCAAGATGCTCAAGGAATCCGCGAAGACCAAGGACATCACGGGCGGTCTGCCGCGCGTTTCCGAACTCTTCGAGGCTCGCAAGCCGAAGGTTCCCGCCGTTCTCGCCCAGATCTCGGGCACGGTCTCGTTCAAGGGAATCATGAAGGGCAAGCGCGTCCTGATCGTCCGCGACCAGTACGGCAAGGAATTCAAGCACCTCGTGCCGATGAGCAAGCGGCTACTCGTCCGAGACGGCGACACCGTCGAGGCCGGCGAGCAGCTCTGCGACGGCGCGCTCAACCCGCACGATATCCTCGCGATCTCCGGCGAGAACGCCCTCCAGAACTACCTGATGGACGAGATCCAGCAGGTGTACCGAATGCAGGGCGTCTCGATCAACGACAAGCACATCGGCGTCATCGTGCGCCAGATGCTCCGCAAGGTCGAGATCGTCGCCGTCGGGGATACCCGGTTCATCTTCGGGCAGCAGGTCGACAAGTACAAGTTCCACGAGGAGAACGCCCGCGTCATCTCGGAAGGTGGACAGCCGTCCATCGCCCGCCCGATGTTCCAGGGTATCACCAAGGCCTCGCTGAACATCGACTCCTTCATCTCGGCGGCCTCCTTCCAGGAGACCACCCGCGTACTGACGAACGCGGCGATCGCCGGTGTCTCGGATAGCCTGCGCGGCCTTAAGGAGAACGTCATCATCGGTCACCTGATCCCGGCGGGAACAGGCATCAAGACCTACCGGAACGTCAAGCTCTTCGACAAGGAGAAGGGCGACCTCGACGTGCAGATGAACGAGATCCTTGAGCGGCGAAAGCTCGAGAAGGCCGTTGAGCAGATCGAGGACGATGCGGACTTCGAGAAC
>JAKPSR010000289.1 GCA_029571425.1 Spirochaetota bacterium
AGACTCGGTGGACGCTGAAGCCGTCAGACTCGTACAGGGCGACGAGCTTGCCGTCGGGTGCGCGGCGACCATCCTAATGGGCAGATCGGACACTTGCCATGATTGGTAGCTTCCGTCGAGCCCGCGTTGCGCCAGAAACCCGTCGGAACCCGCGGTGAAGAAATGAGCGGAACCGGGAACGGCGGCGAGGGCGGCGACGGGACCCACGTGCGGGCGGCTCGCGCTCGTCGGCGTGAACGCGGGCACTGCCTGCGCCCAGCCGACCGAGGCCATGGCGCAGACGCATGCGGCGCACGCGAGCGAGCGACGGGGGTTATTCATTGGCGTTGTCCTCAAACGAGACGTTTTGCACGGAAAGGTAGGCGCCGTTCTGAACGAGGGCATACGGCTCCGCGTCCGGGCGTTCGCGGGAGTCGGCGAGGACCCGCTCGTAGACGGACCGCGGCACCCGCACGACGGCTATCTCGGTTTCCGACAGGCCATGGGCGTGAAACTCGAGGTCGCCCGCGTCGTCGAGCCGCTCGAAGTATACCGATACCCGGGCGCCGGGGTTTGATTCTGAGGAACGGCGAAGGAGATGAAACTTCAGCGACTCCACCGCGAGCGCGTCGAGTCCCGCGTCGAGCACGGCGACGCGGTCAGCGAGTTCGGGATAGCCGACGACGGGAACGAGCCCTGAGTCTATCGGGCTCGTCCCGGATAGAAACGATATGCGATCGAGCTCTGGCACGAGGACGAGCGAGATTCCCTTGCTTGGCCAGTCGACCCGCGTTCGGATGTCCGTGTGCATCACGCAGCCGCACGTGGGGCATACGAAGGAAAGGAAGGATCCTTCCTTAATCGAGGCGACGAGCGAGGGGTCGGCGTCGAGGTCGACCGAGTCGCCCATGTCGACGTTGAAGACTTGCTCGCACTGGCAGGTTATCTTGCGCATGTCATACCCCCTAATCACTTCATAAGGAATCGGATGTCCCCGACGAGGGCGAGGACGAAGACGCAGGCGATGAAGGCCACCCCGACGAACTGCACGTAATACAGGGTCTTCGGGCGGAGTCGCCTGCGCGTGACGATCTCGACGAAGGATATGAGGACGGTGCCGCCGTCCAGGATCGGGATCGGAAGGAGGTTCATCAGGAACAGGGAGACGCAGATGATCGAGAGGAACTCAGCCGTGCCGACGAATCCCTGCAGGATGCCGCGCGAGAAGCCGGTTTGGGCCACGTCGCCGATCATCTGGGTGATCCTAAGCGGGCCCGAGACGGCCTCGCCGAGATCGACGCCCTTAAACAATAACCCGACGCTTTTCGCGGTCAAGGTAATCATCCTGACCGTTTCCGTCGCGCCTTTACGGAGACTTTCGGAAAAGCTTAGCTTCGGCGAATGGACGGTGATAGGCCTCCAGGATAGGCCGGTGCGCGGCACGCCGTCCTTCTCGTAGAGGACGACGAGGGTGGAAGCGACCTCGATCCCGTTGCGGACGACGACCAGGCTCACTTGCTCTGGCTTTGCGTCCAGTGCGCGCGAGAAGGCGACGGAGTGCGCGACTGGCTTTCCGTCGACCGATACGACGAGGTCTCCGGCCTTAAGCTCTGCTGCCTCAGCCGGCGAGCCCGGAACCACTTCCCCAACGACGAGGGGAACGTAGGGATATACCCCGATCTTGCCCGTCCCGCTTTTCTTGTCGAGGTTCGCCTTGACGGAGATAGCGACCCGGCTTTCGCCGCGCTCTATCACGAGGTCGAGGCTCTCGTTGGGTCGCGTGCCCACCGCGTCAAGGAGATCCGAATAGGTATCGATTTGCTTTCCCGAAACCGAGAGTATCCGGTCGCCCTCGAGGAGGCCGGCGCGAGCCGCGGGCGTGTCTGCCGCGGCCGCGTCGTAGAGATAGGCCGGTATTACTCGATTATCGTATGTGTCGTAGCTAAAGCCGATGCCGTGCACGAGGGCAAGGGCGACGAACGCGAAGGCGAGGTTGGCGAGAGGCCCCGCCAGCGCGATGAATGCGCGCGCGAGGGCTGACGCGCCGAAGAAGCTGCCTTTCTCGCGCGGGATATCCGTAAGCCCTTTCTCGAGCGCCTCTTGGAAGGCATGCTCGCCCTTCATCCCGCAGTAGCCGCCGAGGGGGAGCGCCGAGAGACGGTACTCCGTTCGGCCGATTTTTTTCCGAAAGAGCACGGGCCCCCACCCGATCGAGAAGCTCTCGACGTCGACCTTCGATAGCCTGGCCGCGATGAAATGTCCCAACTCGTGGACGATGACCACGATACCGAGGGCGAGAAGTCCTATAAGGGTCTTAAGCATGCAGCGCTCCTAATTAACGGGCGAGGATGGCGATCGTATCGCGCGCGGCCTTGCGCGCGGCCGCGTCGGCCGCGAACACCGCGTCGAAGTCCGCGGGTTCCCCGGACCAGTCGCGCTCGAGGACGCGAGCGGTAACCTCGGCGAGTTCGAGGAATCCGATGCGGTCCTCGAGGAAGGCGGCGACCGCCTCCTCGTTCGACGCGTTGTAGGCGATGGTATACGCGCCCCCCATCCCGGCGGCGCGACGCGCGAGCGGGAGAAGGGGAAAGTCGTCGTAGCGTGGCGGCTCGAACCGCATGTCGAGCAGGCGGTCGAGGGCGAGCGGCTCGAGCCGGTTCGGGACTACCTCGGGCCAGGCGAGGGCCGACAGGATGGGATGGCGCATGTCCGGCAGGGATATCTGCGCCCAGAGAACCCCGTCCTTGGTCCGTATAAGGGAATGAACGAGGCTTTGGGGATGGACCACGACCTTCACCCTATCAGGGGGAAGGTCGAAGAGCCGGCACGC